>NZ_JAKRNH010000209.1:0-1044 GCF_022346985.1 Micrococcus sp. ACRRV | reverse complement strand
GGGCATGGGGGAGGGTCAGCCCTTCGCGGCGCGGGCGGCCTCGGCGATCGGCGGGACCACCTTCTCGAGGGCGTAGGGGATGGACAGCGGGGAGATCGCGGAGACGGAGAGCACCTCCTGCTGGTCGACCTGCAGCACCAGCCCGCCCTTCTCCACGGCCGGGATGGCGCCGAGCAGCGGGTCGGCCTCGATCGCGTCGGCCACGTCCGCGGAGGCGGCCCAGGAGACGAACACGTCGGACTCCAGCTCGTCCGCCCGCTCGGGGGACCAGGTGAAGAAGAAGGCGCCGTCCTCCGGTGCGTTCTCCGCGACCACGGGGGCCAGCTCCATGCCGAGCAGCTCGAGGAACCTGGGGCGGTTGTCCGCGGCGGTGTAGATGCTGATCTGGTCGGCGGCGGCCGGGTCCAGGGTGCCGTAGATGAACGAGGCGCCGGCCAGGCCGTCCTCCTCGGCGCCGGCGTCCGCGATCTGCCGCTCCAGGTCGGCGACGAGCGCGGCCGCCTCCCGCTCCTTGCCCAGGACCCGGCCGATCACCTCGGTGGACTGCTGCCAGGAGGTGCCGAACGCGGGGACGTCCTTCGGGTAGGCCACCACGGGGGCGATCTTGGAGAGGCGGTCGTAGTCCTCCCGGGTGAGGCCGGAGTACACGGCCAGGATGACGTCCGGCTTCACGGCGGCGATCGCCTCGGCGTCGATCCCGTCCGCCTCGGACCACTGGACGGGCGTCGGCCCGCCGAGCTCCTTCAGCTTGGCGTCGAACCAGTCGGTGGACTTGTCCGCGTTGCCGCCGAACTCGATGGCGGGCACGCCCACCGGGACCACGCCCAGGGCCAGGGCCACATCCTGGTTCACCCAGGAGACGGTGGCCACGCGCTCGGGGCGGGCGGGGATCTCCGTGGTGCCGTAGACGTGCTCCACGGTCAGCGGGTACGCGGCGGAGCCCGAGGCCGACGACGGCGCGGCCGCCGAGCTCGTCGCCGACCTGGAGCGGCAGATCGCGGACGCCGGCGCCGAGGAGGACGGCCTGGCCGGCGCCTCGTTCAT
>NZ_JAKRNH010000208.1:0-1156 GCF_022346985.1 Micrococcus sp. ACRRV | reverse complement strand
GGTGATGTCCTTTCGAGAGTGCTGTGGAAGGTTCACTCGAAGGCTCCCACGGTGACCGCGTCCGCGTGGGGGACGGTGTTGGCGGCCGGGGAGGGTTACACCACTATCAGGGACTCAACTCCGCGTTCCAGATGTGACCGGTGTGGATGCTCCCAGCTTGCTCCATGGCCCCCTCCTTCAGTACCTGGACACGGCCAAGATCGGACATGACAAAGACGGGTTTAGCGCCCCTGGAAGCAGAAGCAGCTGGCAGACGAGAGGTCACTATGAAGCTGATGGACTTCGAGCAGCTCAGCGAGCGTGCGGTGGAGTGGAACCTGAGCCGCGATCGAGCCCTCCGGGGGTTCCTTGGCCACCCACTTGTGGTGCGGCTGGGTTGGCCGGATGACGTGATAGAGCAGTGGCTGTTCGACCACGCAGGCCACGGGGCGTTCCACGTCGACTACGGACACATCAACCTCAACGAGATCACCTGGACCCTTGAGCGGCTCGACACGTCTCTTTTGCTCGAGGTGCGTACTGGTGCTTCCGAGGAGGGCGCCATCGAAGCTTGGGCCGAATGCCACGAGCATGCGGTCCGTATCCGGGCTACCTTCGGCTCCCCGGCGCACATGGGCATCCGGGAGAAGTGGCACAAGGAGGGCACCTGGCTTCGGCCACCGCTGCTGATCGAGCGAGCCTTGGTCAGGGAGGGGCTTGCCGGGCTTCAGCTGGTCGAAGGCCGCACCCGCGTGGGCGTCCTGCGCGGACGCTATGCCGACAAACTCTTCGTGGCGGACACCCACCTGGCATGGGTGGGTCGGAGGAACTCAACGGGCTTCCCCTGACGGTCGACTGTCCTTGGCGGGGGCGGGGTGGGGCGCAGTGCGCGGGGGACGCCTCGCCATGCGACGAGGTTGTTGTCGAGGAGCACCTGAACCTTGCGCTGGAGCTGGTCGTTGTCCCAACCCATGGCCGCCCCCAGCTCGTACCACCCGGGACCCTTCTTGTTCTCGATCCAGTAGCGGCCGACCCACAGGACCGCCTTGGCCTGTTCGGGTCTGCCGTGAGTTTGGTTGACATCTGATCTGTGGTCCCGGGAGGGACTGCTGGAAGGATGACCCCATGCCCGCTGCATACCCCCGGGAGTTCCGCCAGGACGTGGTCGCGATCGCCC
>NZ_JAKRNH010000207.1:0-1178 GCF_022346985.1 Micrococcus sp. ACRRV | reverse complement strand
GAGAGCCACAAACAAGACAGTGGCAATATTCACTTGAACAACACCCCCCAACCCTACCACACAGGCAAGACCAGGAAAGCACCGGCTGCAATCAGACAACCGCACAGTGGACGCGAACACCAAAAAAGATGTGTGTTGAAAGTCATCGGCCTATTAGTACTGGTCAGCTCCACGAGTCTTCAGTCCTCGCTTCCACATCCAGCCTATCAACCCAGTCATCTAGCTGGGGGCCTCACACCCTCAAAGGGGCAAGGAAATCTCATCTCGAAGCCGGCTTCCCGCTTAGATGCTTTCAGCGGTTATCCATCCCGAACGTAGCTAATCAGCCATGCACCTGGCGGTACAACTGACATACCAGAGGTTCGTCCGTCCCGGTCCTCTCGTACTAAGGACAGACCTTCTCAAATTTCCAACGCGCGCAGAGGATAGGGACCGAACTGTCTCACGACGTTCTGAACCCAGCTCGCGTACCGCTTTAATGGGCGAACAGCCCAACCCTTGGGACCTACTCCAGCCCCAGGATGCGACGAGCCGACATCGAGGTGCCAAACCATGCCGTCGATATGGACTCTTGGGCAAGATCAGCCTGTTATCCCCGAGGTACCTTTTATCCGTTGAGCGACGGCCGTTCCACAACGAGCCGCCGGATCACTAGTCCCGACTTTCGTCCCTGCTCGAGCTGCCACTCTCACAGTCAAGCCCCCTTGTGCACTTGCACTCGACACCTGATTGCCAACCAGGCTGAGGGAACCTTTGGGCGCCTCCGTTACATTTTGGGAGGCAACCGCCCCAGTTAAACTACCCATCAGGCACTGTCCCTGACCCGGATCACGGGCCGAAGTTAGACATCCAGTATGACCAGAGTGGTATTTCAACGATGACTCCACGAACACTGGCGTGCCCGCTTCACAGTCTCCCACCTATCCTACACAAGCCACACCGAACACCAATACCAAACTATAGTAAAGGTCACGGGGTCTTTCCGTCCTTCTGCGCGTAACGAGCATCTTTACTCGTAATGCAATTTCGCCGAGTTCACGGTTGAGACAGCGGGGAAGTCGTTACTCCATTCGTGCAGGTCGGAACTTACCCGACAAGGAATTTCGCTACCTTAGGATGGTTATAGTTACCACCGCCGTTTACTGGGGCTTAAATTCTCCGCTTCGCCGAAGCTAACG
>NZ_JAKRNH010000206.1:0-1190 GCF_022346985.1 Micrococcus sp. ACRRV | reverse complement strand
GCGGGGGGACGGTCGGCAGGCGCTGGGTCTGCGGAACCTCCCCGGGAGGGGCGGGAGTGGAGGGCGCTGCGGTCATGGCTGGAAGCATGCGCCCCTCGCCAGAGGCGTTCCTGGACGTCGACCGGATGTTCTCTGAACGAGGTGAGGCCGGCCCTGGAGCCCCACCCGTGGGCCGGCATCACCGCCGTGCGGCGGCCTCCTCGTCCTCCAGGCGCAGCGGGGCGTGACTGGGGTTGGACAGGGAGAGCACCGCCGCCGCGACCACCGGATGGGCGAGCAGTGCGTCCTCCACCCGCTGGAGGGCGACGGCGGCCAGGGACTCGACCTCGTCAGCCGCCAGGTCCACGGCGCCGACCACGGCAAGCCGTCCGGGGCCGACGTACTCGAGGTGCAGGTAGCTCACCGAGAGCACCTCCGGGCGTTCCAAGAGCCACCGCAGCACGCGCACCCGGACGGCCGGGTCGGCGACCTCGCCCACCAGGAAGGCCATGTTCTTGGAGAGCAGGAACACGGCGACCGCGCCGAGCAGCACCCCCACGAGGATCGACCCGGCGGCGTCCCAGCGGGCGTCCCCGGTCAGCTGGTGCAGGGCGATGGCGGCGGCGGCGATCCCGATGCCCACCAACGCGGCGGAGTCCTCCGCCCAGACGGCCCGCAGCGTCGGGTCGGAGGTGCGGGCCAGGAACCGGGACCGGCTCACCCGGTGCTCCTGCGCTCCGGCGCTCACCCGCCGGTGGGCGTTCCCGAAGGAGACCGCCTCCAGCACGAAGGCGACCGCGAGCACGACGTAGCCGATCAGGTGGCCGCCGCCCTCCTCCTCGGGGGCGGACCAGGCCGTGATGCCGTGCCACACGGAGACGGCCGCGCCCACCGCGAACAGGCCGAACGCCGCCACCATGGACCACACGTAGGCGGCGCGCCCGTAGCCCAGGGGGTGCCGCGCGTCGGCGGGACGGGCGGCCCGACGCTCCGCGACCAGGAGGAACACCTCGTTGCCGGCGTCGGCCCAGGAGTGCGAGGCCTCCGCCACCATGGCGGCCGAGCCCGTGAGCGCCGCGACGACCGACTTCACGACGGCCACCGCCACGTTGACCGCCAGCGCGATGACCACCGTGACCAGCCCCTCGGGCCGGTCCTCCGCCTGCGGCGGGGCGAGGGCGGGGTCGGACGTGGCGTCGCCGTCGTCGGGG
>NZ_JAKRNH010000205.1:0-1238 GCF_022346985.1 Micrococcus sp. ACRRV | reverse complement strand
CTACGGCCCCGTCCACCACCACCGCGCCCACGGCATGGCCCCCGGCGACGCCATCTCCCCGCCGCTGGTGCACGCCTCCGCGTTCCACCTGCCCGGGGCCGGGCCCGACGGCGCCCCCGTCGCCCCCGGTGCGGACGTCGCCTTCCAGTACGCCCGTTGGGGCACCCCCACCTGGGCCGCGCTCGAGGCCGCCCTCGGCGTGCTCGAGGACGCGGACGTCGCCGTCGTCCCCTCCGGCATGGCGGCCATCGCCGCCGCCCTGCTGCCCGTGCTCCGCCCCGGCGGCCGCGCCCTGCTGCCCTCGGACGGCTACGGCGCCACCCGCGCCCTCGCCGCGGAGCACCTCGTGCCCGCCGGCGTCCACGTGGACTTCGTGTCCACGCCGGGCCTCGCGGACGCCGGCTTCTCCGCCTACGACCTCGTGTTCGTCGAGACCCCCTCCAACCCCGGGCTGCGCGTCGCGGACCTGGCCGACGTCGCCGCCCGCGCCCACGCGAACGGGCGGCGGGACGGGAAGGGGGCGCTCGTCGTCGTGGACAACACCTCCCTGACCCCGCTGGGGCAGCGGCCGCTGGACCTGGGGGCGGACGTCGTCGTCGCCTCGGACACGAAGGCCCTCAACGGGCACACCGACGCCCTCGGCGGGCACGTCGCGTCCCGCGACCCCGAGCTGATGACGCGCGTGCGCGGCTGGCGCACCCTGGCCGGCGGGATCCTCGGCACCCACGAGGCCTGGCTGATCCACCGCGGTCTGGAGACCCTCGAGGTCCGCTTCGCCCGCATGTGCGCATCCGCGCTCGCGGTCGCCGAGCTCGCGGCCGGGCATCCGGCGGTGCGCGCCGTGGTCTATCCGGGGCTGCCGGACCACCCGGACGCGGCGATCGTCGCACGCCAGATGGCGGTGGCGGGCTCCGTCGTCGGGCTGGAGTTCGCGGACGCGGCGGCGGCCGAGCGGTTCATCGCGGCCGCGGCGTACGTGGTGCCGCAGACCAGCTTCGGCGGCACCCACACCGCGGCGGAGCGCCGCGCCCGCTGGGGCGACGACGTCCCGGCCGGCTTCGTGCGCCTGTCCGTGGGCGTCGAGCCGACGGCGGAGCTCCTCGCCGACCTGGCCCGGGCCATGGACGCGGCTGCCGGGCCCGCCTGAGCCCGGCCCTGCCCGGCTGAGCCCGGCCCTGCCCGGCTGAGCCCGGCCCGGTTACGCTCGCGAACCATCCCCCGCCGCCCCACCCCAGGAG
>NZ_JAKRNH010000204.1:0-1243 GCF_022346985.1 Micrococcus sp. ACRRV | reverse complement strand
GGGCAATGCGGGGCGCGGGGGGGCTCAGGAGCCGGCGCCGCCGCCCTTGGAGCCGAAGCCGCCCCTGGACACGGTGCCGGACTTCGCGAACTCCCCTCCGGAGGACGGGACCTTCGTGGTGGTGCCCGTCCCGGGGCGGGTCGTGAGGCCTCCGCCGGCGCGTTGGCCGACGGCCGGGACGGTGCGCCCGCCGGCGAGCGGGATGAAGTACCAGCCCGTGCGGTGGCCGGCGTGGGCGTGGGAGGTGCCGGCGGAGTCGTCGCAGTCCTCGTCCGGCACGCGCTCCTGCGTGGTCTCGTCCCGGCAGACCTGCGCATAGTCCTCGGAGGTCTGCCGGTAGTCGGGGTCCGGGCCGCAGCCGGTCATCGCGGCGGCCAGGGCGAGGGTGCCGCCGAGGGCGAGGGTGCGCGAGGCCCGACGGCGGAGGAGCGGCGTCGGGAAGGTGTCGGTCATGGATCCATTCTGCCGTGCCCCGGCCGTGTGCCGGGCCGAGGGGCTCAGTCGTCGTCGAACTCGCCGGCGAGGGCCTGCGCCGCGAGGCGCTCCTCCGTGGCGGCCTGCCAGACCTCCTTGGCGGCGCCGCCGTTGAGCACCACCAGCAGCACGCCCACGATGATGTCCGCCCAGCCGGAGGCGGTCAGCGCGGTCGCCCCGGCCAGGGCGATCAGCACGATGCCGGCGATCAGGTCGTTGCGGGCGGCGAGCCATGCCGCCCGCGTGAGGGATCCGCCGTCGGCTCGGAAGCGGGCCAGCAGGCCCACGCACACCAGGTTGACCAGCAGGGATCCGACGCCGGTCCAGAACAGGGGGCCGGTGGCGGGCGGCTCGGGGTCGCCGACCTTCACCGCGGCCATCGCGAACGCGGCGATCGCCGGGAGCACGATGATCCCGGCCATCACCTTGCCGACGCGCGCCCGCCGGGCCAGCGGCCAGCCGAGGGCGATCACGATGAGCATGTTCACCGCGAAGTCCTCGAAGAAGTCCACGGAGTCCGCCACCAGGGACACCGAGCCGATGCCGAGCGCCACGCCGATCTCCACGAGCATGTAGGCGAGGTTCAGCAGGGACACCGCGAGGACGGTGCCACGCAGGGCGCGCACGCGGGCGGGGTCGGGCCGGGGATGCGAGGTCTCCGTCATGGCATCCATCATCTCTCCACTTTCGCTCGACGAACCGTCGCTACTTCGCCGACGTCGTGCCGAGGTAGCGACGGTTTCCCGAGCGAAAGTGCGGGGCGCGGGGG
>NZ_JAKRNH010000203.1:0-1286 GCF_022346985.1 Micrococcus sp. ACRRV | reverse complement strand
GGGCGGTGGGAGGCGTCGGGGGATCTCGACGCGTCAGCGGCCGGGGACGGCGAAGTGCGTGAGGGCGGCGTCGCGCCCGTCGAGCTCGGCCCAGGGCGTGTCCACGCGGAACACCTGCAGACCGAGTGTGGGCAGATGCTCGGCCATCTCCAGGGCGGCGTCCTGGTCCGAGTCCAGGCTCATCAACCGCATGCCGAGGATCTGCAGCCAGGGCATGTGGCCCACGACGATGAGGCTGCGGACGGTCTCCTCGGTCTCGTTCACGACGGCCAGGGCACGGGCGGCGTCGGCCTCGTAGAGGCGGCGGTCCAGGTAGGCGGTAGGCGCCCGCTCCCCCAGGCGCTGGGCCACCCACACCCAGGTCTGCCGGGTGCGCAGGGCGTCGGAGACGACGGCCGCCTGCGGCACGATGCCGTGCTCCAGCAGCCAGTCCCCCGCGGCCGGCGCCTGGGCGTGGCCGCGGGGGGCGAGGGGACGGTCGTGGTCGTCCACACCGGCGGGCCAGTCGGCCTTCGCGTGGCGCAGCAGGACGAGGGTCTTCGCGTCGGCCGGGCTCATGCCCCCAGGCTACGACGACGCCCTTCCCCGCCGATGCGGGCGAGGGGCGCCGTCGCGGCAGGCCCGGCCTGCGGCGTCTGCGGCCTCAGATGGAGTACTCGGGGGCCGCCCAGACGACGACCTCGGGGTGGCGGTAGAACCGGTAGCCCTGGCCGCGGACCGTGCGCACGGTGTTGGCCAGACGGCCGAGCTTGGCGCGCAGGCGGCGGATGTGCACGTCGATGGTGCGCTCGTTGGGGACCTCGTCCGAGTTCTTCCACAACGCGTCGAGCAGCTCCTCGCGGCCCACGGTGCGCTCGCCGTTCTCCACGAGGTAGTTGAGGAGCTCGAACTCCTTGAAGGTGAGGTTCAGCGCCTCGCCGTCCAGCTGGACCTCCCGGCGGGAGAGGTCGATCAGCACGCCGGGCTGGCGAGTGGACACCGGGGCGGGGGCCTGCGCGAGGTCGGGGCGCGCGGCACCCTGGACGGTGGGGTCGCCGAGGACCTGGCGGACCACCTCGAGGTCGCGGCCGGCGGCGCCGGCGGGGGCCAGGGCGACGGCGGCGTGGGACTCGGCCCCGGGGACGAGGGACTCCACGTAGTGGCGCAGCTCGTTGGCCAGACGGGTCAGGGACGTTCCGGCGGCGGAGGCCATGAGCTCGTCCATGCCGACGTAGATGACGAAGCCGCGGGCCTCGTTCTCCCGGGCCACCGCCTGGGGGCCGGGGATCCCGCTGGGGGCCAGGACG
>NZ_JAKRNH010000202.1:0-1349 GCF_022346985.1 Micrococcus sp. ACRRV | reverse complement strand
CGCCTGGCCCCCGAGCAGCTCGAGCGCCACACCCGCCGCCTCCGTGGCGAGCCCCTGCCCCCGGAGACCTCCGAGGAGGCCGCCGCCCGGGCGGGGCGACGCCACGACCTCGTCGCCGCCCTGGACCGCCTGCCCGCGGAGTCCGCCCCCGCCACGCCGCGCCCCCGCGCGGACCTCTCCGACCTGCTGGACCGCATCGGCACCCCGGACCTGGCCCGCTTCGCGGACCCGCTGCTGGGCACGGTCGGCCGGATCCTGCCCTCCGGCCCCTCCCCTGAGCGTGCCGCGGCCGCCGCGCGCCGTCGCGCCGAGCACGAGGGGCGCCGCCGCGCCGAGCGGGCCGCCGGACGCGCCCGGGCCGCCGAGCGCGCCCGGCGCCGCGCCGAGGAGACCGCCCGCCGCGAGGCCGAGGCCGCCGAGCGCGCCCGCGCCGCCCGCACCGTGGAGGAGTCCCGGGCGGAGGCCGTCCGGGCCGCTGAGGACGCCGCCAGGGAGGCCGAGCGACACCGCGCCGAGCGCCTGCGGGAGCGCCGCGAGGCCGCCCGCGCCGCCGCCGCGGACAAGGCGCGCCGCGTGGCCGAGGCGGCCGAGCGCGCCCGCGTCGAGGAGAAGGCCCTGCTCGCCGCGGAGGCCGACGCCCAGGCCCGCGAGGCGGACGCCGCCCAGGCCGAGCTCGACGCCCTGGCCCGAGAGCGTCGGGAGCGGGCGGATCAGGAGGAGCGCCGCCGCCGCGCCGCCCTGCTGGCCCGCCGTCGCCGGGACGAGGAGCGCCGACGTCGTCGTCGGGAGGCCGAGCGCGCGCGCCGCGAGGCCGAGGAGCAGAGGGAGCGGGCCGCTCGTGCCGAGGCGGAGGCCAGGACCGCGGAGCGCGCGCGCCGCGAGCGCGAGGCCGCGGCGGCCGCCGAACGCGCCCGGGTCCAGGCCGAGCGCCGCGCCCGCGAGGAGGCCGAGGCCGCCGAGCGGGCCCGGGTCCTCGCCGCCGAGCAGGAGCGGGTCCGCGCCGAGCGGGCCGCGGCGGAGGCCGCGCGTCGTCGTCAGGCCGAGGAGGCCGCGGAGGCCGAGCGCCGCCGGATGGCCGTGGAGGCCGCCCGCGCCCGGGCCGAGGCGGAGCGCCTCGCCCAGGAGGCGGCCCGCGAGCGCCGCCGGAGGATCGCCGCCGCGCGTGCCCTGCCGCGCACCGTCGCCGCCCGGCACATCGCCGCGGGCACGGCCGCGGAGGACCGCCGGCGGCAGGCCGCCGCCCGCGCCGCGGAGGAGGCCGCCCGCGTCCTCGCCGCGCACCACGACCGGGAGACGCGCGCCCTCATGGCCGCCGCCCGCGAGCTGGACGGCCCGGACATCGTCCCGCC
>NZ_JAKRNH010000201.1:0-1349 GCF_022346985.1 Micrococcus sp. ACRRV | reverse complement strand
GAGCCGGGTCGGTGACGCCGTCGTCGTGGGGAGGGGGGTGGGGTCTGGCGGCGACCCGTGGTGCCGAGGCCCGCAGACGCGCCGTTATGGCCAGGATGTAGCGGCGTGTCTGCGGGCCTCGGTGGGGCGTCGTCCACAGATCCCGGCGGACGACGACGGCGGCGCGCCCGGATCGGGCACGCTCGGCCCATGCCCCGCTCGCCCGCGCCCCTGCCTCCGATGCGCTGCGGACTGGACGGCCTCCTCCGCGCTCCGACCGTGTTCTCGACCCCGGCCGCGCGCGAGGCGGGCGTGAGTGCGGCCCGGCTGCGGCGCGGGGACGTGGTCTCCCTCGGGTGGGGGCTCTGGGGCCGGCGCGGCGTCGAACCGGACCCCCTGGACCATGTGCGGGCGCTGCAGGATCTGCACCCCGAGGGCGTGTTCAACCACGTGACGGCCGCCCGGGTGCTCGGCCTGTGGCTGACCGGGCCGCTCGCCGCCGACCGGTCCGTGCACATCGCGACCCCGCGCGGCCACGGCACCGCGTCGAGCCGGGCCGGGATCCGCTCACACCGCCTCCGCGCCGACGCACCGGTGCGGATCGTGGACGGGGTGCGTGTGACCGCACCGGGGTGGACGTTCGTGGACCTCGCCGCGCAGGCCGGGCCGCTCGAGCATCTCGTCGCGCTGGGGGACAGCATGGTGCGGACCGCCCCGACGGAGGCCCGCCGCCGTCGGCTGCCTCCCGGGGTGACGGACGTGGCCGAGCTGCGCGCCGCCGTCGAGGAACGCGGACGGGTGCGCGGGATCCGCGCGGCCCGGGAGGCGCTGGAGCTCGTGCGTCCCGGGGTCGACTCGCCGCCGGAGAGCCGGCTGCGGGTGCGGCTCGTCCTGGACGGCGTCCCTGAGCCCGCGGTGAACCCGTGCATCCGCCTCGCCACGGGACAGCGGCTTCGCGTGGATCTGGTGTGGGCGGAGGCCAAGGTGGCCGTCGAGTACGACGGCGATCAGCACCGCACGGATCGCCGGCAGTGGCGTGAGGACCGCGAGCGGGACGCGGCCCTGCGCGCGGAGGGGTGGGAGGTGATCCGGGTGACCGCCGACGTGTTCCGGCCGGGGCACTGGGAGCTGTTCGTGCGGCAGCTGCGGGGCCTGGTGGCCGCGCGGACGAAGCCGGGCCGAGTGCCGCCGTCGTGGATCTGACCCGCCCAGGCCCGCAGACTCGCCGCTACGGCCCAGACGTAGCGGCGCGTCTGCGGGCCTCGGCGAGAGGGGCGGAGGTCTCGGGCCCTCGGGCCGGCGTCGACCCCCTGCTCCTCGTCTCCGGACCGGCGTAGAATCGAGCCCCGGTCCCCTCGGACCCGCCCCGC
>NZ_JAKRNH010000200.1:0-1397 GCF_022346985.1 Micrococcus sp. ACRRV | reverse complement strand
CTCGAGCCGGCCCTCGTCCACGAGCTTCTGCACGAACGTGTGGTCCCGGGTGACCTGCGTGAACTCGCCGTCCTTGAGGCGGTACGCGCGGGAGTCGCCGATGTGCGCCATGTGGAGGACCTCGCCCGCGAGCAGCCCCGCCGTGCACGTGGTGCCCATGCCGGCCAGCTTCGGGTTGGCGTGCACCAGCGAGGTGAGCACCAGGTTGGCGTTCTGGATCTCGTCGGGCAGCACGGTGGCGGGGTCCTCGTAGCCCACGTCGTCCAGGTGGGCCAGGTCCAGCACCGTGGACGCGCTCGCGACGTCGCCGCCCACGTGCCCGCCCATGCCGTCGGCGAGCACGGCCAGGTGACGGCCCGCGTAGGCGGAGTCGTCGTTCTTGGAGCGGACTCGGCCGACGTCGGTGCGCGCGGCGTGGTGCAGGACCAGGGTCACCGGATCAGTCCTCCAGGCCCATCACGGTCTTGCCGATGCGGATCGTGGAGGAGGTGCCCACCGGAAGGGTGCGGGTCACAGGGTCGCCGTCCACGAACGTGCCGTTGGTGGAGCCGAGGTCCTCGAGGAACCAGCGGGTGCCCTGCGGGAACAGGCGCGCGTGGCGGCCGGAGGCGTAGTCGTCCACGAGCACCAGGTCCGCGTCCTGGGCGCGGCCGATCAGCAGCGGGCGGCCGCCGAGGTCCACGGTCTGCCCGGCCAAGGGGCCCTCCGTGATGCGCAGCGTGCGCGCCAGCCGGGGGGCCGGAGCCGGGGGCACGGGAGCGGGCCGCTCGGCGGCGGGCGCGGCGGCCGGGGCCGGCCGGTCCGCGGAGGCCGCGTGGGCGCCGGCGGCGGGCACCGCGGTGACCAGGCCGGCGTCGCGCCGGGCCTGCTCCAGGCGCAGCTTGTTGCGGCGGCCCACCACGAGGTCGCGGCCCTGGGACAGGACGATCGAGATGATGAGGATCCACAGCGCCAGGAGCAGTCCCAGGCGGAGCACGGCGACGGCGAGCTCGTTCATGCGCGGGGCCTCCCGTCGGCGGGGTCGATGTGGAAGACCAGGTCCGTCTGGCCCACCGTGATGCGATCACCCTCCCGCAGCACGGTGGAGCCGTCAACGCGGCGCCCGTTCACGGTGACGCCGTTGCGGCTGCCCAGGTCGATCAGCGTGACCGAGCGGCCCACGCGCACCAGGCGGGCGTGCTGCCGGGAGACGGAGGAGTCCGGGACGACGACGTCCGCGCGCTCGGAGGAGCGGCCGAGGACCATGTCCTCGTGCGTGAGCGGGTGGCGGACGCCGTCGGCCTCGAGCCACGGCACCGCCGGCGCGGGCGAGGTGCGGCGGGGCATGACCACGGTGGCCTGCTCGTCCGCGGGTGCACGACGCGCGGACTCGGAGCGTGCGGGGGTCGGTGCGGGGC
>NZ_JAKRNH010000001.1:0-82925 GCF_022346985.1 Micrococcus sp. ACRRV | reverse complement strand
GCCCCGACGACCCCCGACACCGCCGCGCCGGCGGGCCGCCCCGCGGGCGTCACGGCTCGCCGCGGCCCCCTGCGCGCCGGCCAGCGCGTGCAGATCAAGGACGCCAAGGGCCGCCTCAACACGATCACGCTGCTGCCCGGCGGCGAGTTCCACAGCTACCAGGGCGTCCTGCGCCACGACGACCTCATCGGCGGGCCCGAGGGCATCGTCGTGCAGAACTCGTCGGGCCACGCCTACCAGGTCCTGCGCCCGCTGCTGAACGACTTCGTGCTCTCCATGCCCCGCGGCGCCACGGTGGTGTACCCCAAGGACGCCGGGCAGATCGTGCAGCAGGCGGACATCTTCCCGGGCGCCGTCGTGGTCGAGGCCGGCGTGGGCTCGGGCGCGCTGTCCATGTCCCTGCTGCGCGCGGTGGGCGACGCCGGCCGACTGCACTCCTACGAGCGCCGCGCGGAGTTCGCGGAGATCGCCCGCGGCAACGTCGAGTCCTTCTTCGGCGGCGTGCACCCGGCCTGGAGCATCCACCTCGGCGACGCCCAGGAGGAGATGCCCAAGGTCCACGAGCCGCACTCCGTGGACCGCGTCGTCCTGGACATGCTCGCTCCCTGGGAGTGCCTCGACGCCGTCGCCACCGTGCTCGCCCCCGGCGGTGTGTGGCTCAACTACGTGGCCACCGCCACCCAGCTCTCCCGCGTGGCCGAGGCCATCCGCGCGTCCGGGAAGTTCACCCAGATCGAGGCCACCGAGACCCTCGTGCGCGGCTGGCACCTGGACGGGCTGGCCGTCCGCCCGGACCATCGGATGGTGGCCCACACCGGCTTCCTGCTCACCGCCCGCCGGCTGGCGGCGGGGGAGGACGCGCTCGTCATGAAGAAGCGGCTGAAGGTCTCCGAGTTCACGACGGAGGACGTCGAGGCCTGGACGCCGTCGGACGGAGCGCGCTGGACGCCGCAGGCCCTGGGCGAGCGCACCGTCACGGACAAGAAGGCCCGCAAGGCCGCGAAGGAGGCCCGTCTGACCGCGCGTCGGGCGCGGGCCGCCCTGGAGGGCCGGGACCCGCGCACCGTGGGCCAGGACGAGGACTGAGCACGACGACCGAGGAGGACGGCACATGACCGAGGACGACACCCAGGACCGGGCGGGCGTGCTGCCCGCGGGCGACGACGCCCGCCGCCTCGCCGAGGCGCGCGAGCTGCTGCGGCAGTCCCAGGCGGAGGCCGAGCGGCTCCGCCACCAGCTCGCGTCGGCGCAGCGGCACGGCGCGCAGCTCTCGGAGCGGCGCCGCGCGGCGCAGGCGCAGCTCGACGTCGCGGCGCGCAACAACCGTCGCATGGTCGAGCTGCTGGAGGCCACCCGCACGGAGATGACCTCCCTCAAGGAGGCCCTCGACGACACGACCAAGGCCCCGTTCACCTTCGCGCGGCTCGAGGCCGTGCACGCCGCCCGTGCCCCCCGCGAGGGGGTGGAGACGGGCGCGGTGGTGCGCGCCGGGGCGGACGTGGTCCAGAACGGGCGGCGCCTGCGCGTGGCCGTCTCGCCGCTGCTGGATGCGGCGGCGCTCACGGCGGGCGCCGAGGTGCTGCTGGACGAGTCCAGCACCATCGTGGGCGAGGTCGAGCACTCCGTCTCCGGACAGCTGCTGCGCGTGAAGGAGTCCCTGCCCGACGGCTCGCTCGTCCTCGCCGGCGCCGCGGACGAGGAGCGTGTGGTGCGCCGGGCCCCGGCCCTGGCCGGCGAGGTCCTGCGCCACGGAGACGCGGTCACGGTGGACCCGCGGCTCGAGTGGGCGCTGGCGCGCGTGGAGCTGTCCGAGGTGGACGACGTCCTCCTCGAGGAGGTCCCGGACGTCACCTTCGACGACATCGGCGGCCTGGGTCCGCAGATCGAGCGGATCCGCGAGGCCGTGGAGGTGCCGTTCCTCCACCCCGACCTCTACCGCGAGCACGGGCTCCGCGCGCCGAAGGGCATCATGCTCTACGGCCCGCCCGGCACGGGCAAGACGATGCTGGCCAAGGCCGTGGCCAACGCCCTCTCCGCGCGCTCCGCCGAGGGCGGGCGCTCGTTCTTCCTCAACATCAAGGGTCCCGAGCTGCTGAACAAGTACGTCGGCGAGACGGAGCGGCAGATCCGCATCATCTTCCAGCGCGCCCGGGAGCACGCCGCCGCGGGCTCGCCCGTCGTCGTGTTCTTCGACGAGATGGAGTCCCTGTTCCGCACCCGCGGCTCCGGCGTGTCCTCCGACGTGGAGACGACGATCGTGCCGCAGCTGCTCGCCGAGATCGACGGCGTCGAATCCCTGGACAACGTGATCGTGATCGGCGCGTCGAACCGCGAGGACATGATCGACCCGGCCGTGCTGCGCGCCGGCCGCCTCGACGTGAAGATCCGCGTGGACCGGCCCGACGCGCGGGGCGCCGTGGACATCATGGCGCGCCATCTCGACGAGGAGGTCCCCCTGCACGTGGACGAGGTGAGGGACGCCGGCTCCGCCGAGCAGGCCCGCGAGGAGCTCATCGGCGCCGCCGTCACGGCGCTGTACGAGCGCTCCCCGCGCACCGCGCTGGCCGAGCTCACGGACATCACCGGGGCGACGAGCACGCTGCACCTGGCCGACCTGGTCTCCGGGGCCGTCGTGGCGGACGTGGTGGACCGGGCCAAGCGCGCCGCCGTGCGGGACCTGCTGGCCGCGGACCTCGACCCGGCCGCCCGCGGCCTGCGCACCCGCCACCTGCTGGACGCGGTGGACGCCGTCCTCGGGGACCAGGCGGACCTGCTCGGCACCGTGGCCCCGGGCGAGTGGGCGCGCACCTCCGGCTGGCGCGGACCGCGGCTGGCCGAGCTGCGCATGCTCTCCGGCGCCGGGGGCCGGCCGTGAGCGCCCCCGGGTCGATGCCGGGGGGCATCGGGGGAGCGCCGGAGGCGGTGGCCGGCACCCCGGCCTTCGCGGGTCAGCGCCGGCTGTTCCCCGCGGACCTCGTAGCCCCGCCGGGCGGCCGCGACGCCGCCGGCTGGGGCGTGCACCGCGTCATGGGCACCGAGTCCGAGTTCGGGATCCACGCCCCGGCCAACCCGGGGGCCCACCACAGCGTGCTGTCCGTCGAGCTGGTGAACTCCTACGCGGACCTGATCACGCACTCCGGCGGGGCCGTCGCCGGGACGGAGTGGGACTACGCGGGGGAGTCGCCCCTCGTGGACGCCCGCGGCTGGCGCATGCCGCGCTCGGCGGCCCACCCCTCGCAGCTGACGGACCAGGCGCTCGTCGGGCCGGACGGAGAGCCGGTGCACCTGCTGCTGTCCACGGTGCTGCCCAACGGCGCCCGCTGGTACGTGGACCACGCCCACCCGGAGTACTCGTCCCCCGAGGTGGCCTCGCCGCGGGAGGCCGTGGTGTGGGACGCCGCGGGGGACCGGGTCGCGCAGGCCGCGGCCGAGCACATCGCCGCCGCCGAGGGTGCCCCGGAGGTCCTGGTCTACAAGAACAACACGGACGGCAAGGGCCAGTCCTACGGCAGCCACGAGAACTACCTCGTCGCGCGCGCCCTGCCGTTCGACGAGCTCGCCGAGGTCCTGCTGCCGTTCTTCGCGGCCCGTCAGGTCCTGGTGGGCGCCGGCCGCGTGGGCGTGGGCCTGCGCGGGGAGCGCCCGGGATTCCAGCTCTCCCAGCGGGCGGACTTCTTCGAGGAGCAGGTGGGGCTGGAGACCACCATCCGGCGGCCGATCGTCAACACCCGCGATGAGCCCCATGCCCGCGGCGACGCCTACCGGCGCCTGCACGTGATCATCGGAGACGCGAACCTCAGCCAGCACGCCACCTGGCTGCGGATGGGCATGACGGCCCTGGTCCTCGCCCTGGCCGAGGCCGGCACGGCACCGCGCATCGTCCTGGACGACCCCGTGGCCGCGCTCCAGACGATCAGCCACGACCCGACCCTGCGGGCGGCCGTGCCGGGCCGCGAGCGCGGCGCCGACGGCGTGTGGACCCGGCGCGAGTGGACCGGCCTGCAGATCCTGGGCGCCTACCTGGACGCGGCGCGGGAGCACTGCGCGCGCTGCGGCGTGGACGACGCCGAGACCGCCGCCGTCCTGGACGCGTGGGGGACCGACCTGGCCGACGCCGCCGCGGACCCGCTCGCGCTGGCCGACCGCGCGGACTGGGCCGCGAAGCTGCGCGTCCTCGAGGGCCTACGCGCCCGCGGCGGGCTCGACTGGTCGGACCCGCGCCTGGCCATGGTCGACCTGCAGTACGCGGACCTGCGTCCGGCGAAGTCCCTGCATCGGCGGCTCGTGGCGGCCGGGGCGATGCGCGTACTGGTCGAGGACGCCGAAGTGGAGGCCGCCGTCGTCGCCCCGCCGCGGAGCACCCGCGCGTGGACGCGCGGGAACCTGGTGCGCCACCACGCCCGGCAGGTGTCGGGCGCCGCGTGGGACTCCGTCCTTGTCCGGTCCGCCGAGGAGGCCCCTCTGCACCGGCTGCGCCTCGAGGAGCCGCTGGTCGGCGCGGCCGAGGACCTGCCCGGCTGGTGGGACGACACCCCCGGCAGCGCGGCGCCCGCGCCGGAGCCGAACGAGCTGGTCACCCGGCTGGGGGAGCTGCTCCGGCGCTGAGGCGGGTCCTCTCAGCGGGCGATCCGCTCCCGCACCCGTGCCGCGAGCGCGTCGATGCGTGAGGTGAGCTCGTCGGCCCGGGCGATCTCGGCGCGCAGCTCGGCCCCCAGCTGCTCGTCGTGGAGCGGGGAGAGGTTCGTCAGCAGTGTCACGACGGCGGCGCCCGCCCCCGCCCGGGCGCATCCCAGGGCGGCGCCGACGTCGGAGAGCACGTGGGGGTTGGCGTCGTCGAGGACACGCTCGGCGAGGCCCACCGTCCGGTCGACGGCATCCACGATGGCGCGCGGCGGCCGGACGGCCTGGTCGAGCGCGGCCTGGACGGCCGCGGAGCGGCGGGCGCGGGCCGCGTCGCCGTCCTTCGGGAGGGTGTAGGCGTCGGCGACGGCCGCGAAGCCCTCCTCGTCCTCGTCGGAGATCGCCAGGCTGTCGCGGATCACGCGCTCGCACTCGACCGCGACCTCCTCGCGCCCAGAGAAGCGGGCGGCCATGGCGACCAGCCCCGCGCCCTGGGCGACGACGAGCGCCCCGGTGGCCCCGCCCCCGGGCGTGGGCTCCCCTGAGGCCAGGCGGGTCAGGTGGTCCTCGACGGTCTCGTGGCGGATCATGCGCCCATCCTGGCAGGTCAGGACGGCGGGGCAGAGGGCGGGGCGCCCCCGGTCAGGGGCGCTCCCAGGACGCGATCGGCCCGTCGACCACCTCGAACAGGGGGTGCACGTCCGGCGTCTGAACGTCGGCCCAGCGCTCCAGCCACCCGGGGCTGCGGGCCGCGAGCTTGGCGCGCAGGTGCCCCCACTCGTGGGCCACCTGGCCGGTCGTGACCTCGATCGGCGCGATGCGGAACGGCAGGACCAGCTCACCGGCGCCGTCCGCGGGCAGGAGGGGGCGGTCGATCTTCGAGACGTCGAAGCGGTAGCCGCGGGCGGACGCCTCGAGCGCGATCCCGGAGAGGAACGCCCCGATGGCCGCGGCCGGATCGCCATGGCCGCGGAAGCGCTCCAGCTGCGGGTGGTCGCGGTAGCCCTTCGTCCGGCGCGCGAGGACGGCCTGGGCGAGGAGCGCCTCACGCCACCCGCCGGTCAGGCCCTGGCGGTCGAGGTGGCGGGGGTGCAGGGTCCAGAGGCGCATCCCCCCATCGTGCCAGCCCGGCCCCGACGCCGCGCGCCGCGGACGGCGTAGGCTCGGAGCGGAGGACCACATCCGCGACCCGAAGGAGCCCGACATGGCCCAGGAGCAGATCCGACCCCGCCCCGCAGGCGGCCCGGAGGACGAGGGCGCCGCCGCCCAGGCGCAGGCGAAGGCCGCCCCGCAGGACACCGGCCTGGATGGCCTGCTGGACGAGATCGACTCCGTGCTGGAGTCCAACGCGGAGGAGTTCGTCAAGGGCTTCGTGCAGAAGGGCGGCCAGTGACCACGGACGCCCGCCGCATCTTCGGGCTGGAGACGGAGTACGGCGTCCAGCACTGGAACCCGCAGGCCCGCCCACTCAGCCCGGAGGAGGTGGTGCGCTACCTCTTCCGCCCCGTGCTCGAGTGGGGCCGCTCCTCCAACGTGTTCGTGCGCAACGGCTCCCGCCTCTACCTCGACGTCGGCTCGCACCCGGAGTACGCCACCGCGGAGTGCTCGACGCTGGACGAGCTGATCGCCTCCGACGCCGCCGGCGACCTCATGCTGCTGGACCTCATCGCCCGGGCCGAGGAGGCCATGGCGGCGGACGGCATCGGCGGCCGGATCTACCTGTACCGCAACAACGCGGACTCCTCGGGCAGCTCGTACGGCTCGCACGAGAACTACCTGCTGCGCCGCCGCACCGAGTACCGCCGCCTCACCGAGGCGCTCGTCCCGTTCCTGGTGTCGCGACAGATCCTCGTCGGCGCCGGGCGCGTGATCCCCGCCGGCGTCTGGCCGGAGGGGGAGGGGCGCGCGCACTTCGCGTTCTCCCAGCGGGCGGACTTCGTGCAGGAGGGCGTGTCGTCGTCGACCACCCGGTCCCGGCCCATCATCAACACCCGGGACGAACCGCACGCCGACGCGTCGGAGTACCGGCGGCTGCACGTGATCGTGGGGGACACGAACCTCTCCGAGGCCACCACGCTGCTGCGCTTCGGGGCCACCGACCTGATGCTCCGCATGATCGAGGCGGGCTACCCCCTCGGCGACCACCGCGTGGCCCACCCGACCCTCGCGATCCGGCAGATCTCCCACGACCTCACCGGCACCGTACGCGTGAACCTGCGCGAGGGCACGGCCTCCGCCCTCGACCTGCAGGACCACTACCTCTCCCGGGCCCGCGCGTTCGTGGCGTCCGAGGGGGCGCACCACGATCGGGTCGAGGACGTCCTGGACCTGTGGGGCACGGTGGTCGACGCCGTCCGATCCCAGGACTTCGGGCCGATCGAGGAGACGATCGACTGGGCGATCAAGCTGAAGCTGCTGCGGGGCTACCGCGATCGCTACGGGCTGGACTGGGACGCGCCGCGCCTGGCGCAGCTGGACCTGGCGTTCCACGACATCGCGCCGGGGCGCGGCCTGTTCCCCCTGCTGCGCGAGCGCGGCGGGGTCCGCCGAGTGCTCCCGGAGGGGGCCGCCCGGGCCGCGGTCGACGCCGCCCCGCCCAGCACGCGCGCCACGGTGCGTGCCGAGTTCATCGCCCGCGCCCGCGCGGCGGGGATGGACTACGCGGTGGACTGGACGACGCTCAAGCTGAACGACCACCCGATCCACGCGATCTCCACGAAGGACCCGTTCAGCACGGATGCGACGCCGGTGGACCGCCTGTTCGAGCGGGTGGGCTGAGCGGGCGCGTCGGCCGGGCGCACGTCCAGGGTGCGCCGCTAGGGTGGGGCGCATGAACCGTGCCCCGTCCTCCGCGGCCGCCCCGCGCCGCCGCCGTCCCCGCACCGCCCTGTCCCTGAGCCTGGCCGGGCTGCTGCTGGCCACCGCCTGCGGGGCGGGCGAGTCGTCGGACGGCTCGTCGTCCCCGGCGTCCGCCTCGTCCTCCGCCGCGGCGCAGGGATCCGAGGCCACGTCCTCCTCCGCCGCCCCCGTCGAATACGGGGATCCGGCCGCCCTCGACGGCCTGACGTTCACGGTGGGCGCCGACGGCACCCCCTCCGCGACGGTGGGGAAGGCCATCGAGTCGGACAAGGCCGTCGTGAAGACCCTGACGAAGGGCACCGGCGCCACGCCGAAGGCGGGCGACGTGCTGCGCCTATCGACGGCCCTGCTGGACCCGGCGACGGGCAAGGTCCTCAACGAGAACTTCACCACGCAGCCGGAGATGGTGGCCGTGGGCTCGGACCCGGCGTCCATGAACCCCTACGTGCACAAGGCCGTCTACGGCGCGCCCGTCGGCTCGGACGTGGCCGTCTACCTCCCGGCTCCGTCCTCCTCGGCCTCCGCGCCGTCGGGGACCGAGGCCGCCCCCGCCCAGCTCGCGGTCTTCCGGGTGCAGGGCGTCGCCGAGCAGCTCCCGCAGGCCGACGAGCGGCTTCCGAAGGTCTCGGTCGACCCCGCCACCGGACGGCCGAGCATCGAGAAGCCCACCGGCTCGGCGCCGGAGGAGCTCGTCGTCGAGCCGCTGATCCAGGGCGAGGGCCCCGAGGTGGAGGACACCGACACCGTCGCCGTCCAGTACCAGGGTGTGACGTGGTCGGACGGATCCACCTTCGACTCCTCCTACGAGCGCGGCACCCCGGCCACGTTCTCCCTCGACCAGGTCATCGCCGGCTGGAAGGAGGGACTGGCGGGCCAGAAGGTCGGCTCCCGCGTGCTCATCTCCGTGCCCTCGGAGAAGGCGTACGGCGCCGAGGGCACCCCCGACGGGAGCATCGGCAAGGACGAGGACCTGCTGTTCGTCGTCGACATCCTCGCGGCTCAGCCCGCCGCGGCGTCGTCCCCGGCCGCCCCGTCCGGCTCGACGGCCCCGTCCGGCTCGTCCTCGGCGAGCCCCTCGAACTGACCACCCGACCCACCCACCCCACACCAGAGGAGAACACCGTGTCCTTCGGACAGCGCGACTACGACCGCACCAAGCCCGAGATCGACTTCCCCGGCGACACCCCGCCCACCGAGCTCGTCGTCGAGGACCTGATCGAGGGCTCCGGACCCGCCGTGGAGCCGGGCTCCCGCGTGCAGGTGCACTACGTGGGCGTGGCCTGGTCCACCGGCGAGGAGTTCGACGCCTCGTGGAACCGCGGCACCCCGCTGCCCCTCACCGTGGGCATCGGCCAGGTCATCGCCGGCTGGGACCAGGGCCTGCTGGGCATGAAGGTCGGCGGACGTCGCCGCCTGGAGATCCCGCCGCACCTCGGCTACGGGGCGCGCGGGGCCGGCTCGGCCATCGGTCCGAACGAGACCCTCATCTTCGTCTGCGACCTCGTCTCGGTCGACTGACCGGCCCGCGTCCGTCGTGAGCGCACACGGGTCCACGGCCGAGCCGGCCGAGCGGATCATCTCCCTGCTGTGGCTCCTGCTCCACGAGCCGCTCGGCTACACCCGGGAGCAGATCCGCCGGCTCGTCGTCGGCTACGAGGGGCTCACGGACGGCGCGTTCGAGAAGCTCTTCCAGCGGGACCGCCGCGCCCTCCGGGCCGTGGGGGTCCCGCTGGAGACCGTCGGCGACCCCGACGACGAGGCCGGCCCGCGCCTCCGCGTCGACCGGGACGCCCTGCTCCTGCAGGACGTGGACTTCACGGTGGACGAGCGCCGCGCCCTCGTGCGCGCCCGGCGCCTCTGGGGGGATTCACCCCTGCGGGACGACGTCGTCCGCGCCGTCGGCGTCCTGTTCCACCCCGGCGAGGTCGGCGGCGACGACGCCCTCGAGGGCTTCCGCACCGTCATGCCGCGCACGGACCCACGCGTCGCCGCCCTCAGCGAGGCCGCCGCGGAGCAGTCCGTGGTGCGGTTCTCCTACCGCGACGCCGCCGGCGCCCTCACCGAGCGCACCGTGCGGGCCTGGCTCCTCACCCTGGTGCGCGGCCGCTGGTACCTGACCGGCTGGGACGCCGACCGTGCCGCGGAGCGCTCCTTCCGGCTCACCCGCATGGAGTCGGATCCCGTGGTCCTGGACGCCGGGGCGGCCAGCCCGGCGGGGGAGGCGCCCACCCTGCCCGCGGGCCACGACCACGCCGCGCTGCGCGCCCGCCTGGCCGGCCGCGCCGAGGCGGAGACGGTCCGCGTCTGGCTGGCCCCCGGCCGCGGCCAGGGGTTCCGCGTGGCAGGCCGCCCGGTTCCGGCCACGGCGGCGGACGGCCCCGCCCCCGGTCCGGACTGGGAGCTCTGGGAGTGCCCCTCCGGCCCGAGCGAGGACGGCGCCGTGGCCGAGGCGGCGGTGGCCGTGGGCCAGGTCCTCTTCTCCACGGTCGAGGCGGCCGCCGGGCGGGCCCTGGCCGCCGATCTGGCGGCCGCCGCGGCGGTCCACGCCGGGGACCCGGACCCCGCCTGGCGCGACGTCCCGCTGACGGCGCCCACCCGGCGGCGCTCCCGGGCCTCGAGCGAGGACCTGGTCGGCCGCCTGCTGGACATCGTGGGGCTCGCCAACCGCGCCGAGGGCATCGGCCGGGACGAGCTGCAGGAGCGCCTGGGCGTGACCGCCCGCGAGCTGGACGCCGACCTGGAGGTCCTGCGCTACTGCGGGATGCCCGAGCGGGAGTTCCCCGGGTTCCAGTTCGACGTGGAGGACGAGGGCGGACGGGTGCGCGTCCACCAGTCCTCCGAGCTGGCCGGCCCCGTCCGGTTGACCCTGCCCGAGGCCCACGCCCTGGTGGCCGCCCTGCAGACCGTGGCCGAGATGACCGTGCTGACCCCCGAGGACCGGGAGGCCGCGCGCTCGGCGCAGCGGCGCATCCGAGCCTCCCTCGCCGACGCCGGACAGTCGCACGCGGGCTCCGCGGACGCCGAAGCCCCCCGCGACGGGACGGGGAAGGAGCCCGGCGCCGTCGTCGCCCACTGGGACGTGGTGGCCGACCCGGACACGGTGCGCACCCTGCTGGACGCCGTCGCCGAGCGCGCCGTGGTGCACCTGCGCTACCACGGGGTGCGCTCCGACGCCGTCACGGAGCGGGACGTCGAGCCGCTGGCCGTCGTCCAGGACCGCACGCGCCTGTACCTGCAGGCCTGGTGCCGGCGGGCGGGCGGGCCGCGGGTGTTCCGCGTCGACCGGATCGGCGCGCTGCACCGCACGGGGGAGACCTTCCGGGCACGACGGGTCCCGGCGTGGGACCCGCGCCCTGCCGGTGACGGCGTCGAGGCCGTCGTCCGCTGGGCCCACGAGGTGCGGGACGCCGCCGACGCCTACGCCCCCGCCGCGGCCGCCACCCTGGACTCCGGAGACCGCCTCACCCGGGTTCTCCTCGCCGACGACGACGCTGCCGTGGGCCTGGCCGCGCGGCACGGCGGGCGGGTCGAGATCCTGGCCCCGGCCGCCCTGCGCGGGGCCGTGCGCGGGCGCCTCGAGGCCGCGGCCCGCCGGGCCGCGGGCGCGGTAGCCTAGGAACCAGTTCACCCGTCGAAAGGACTCCGCCCATGCGGTTCACCCCGACCCACCTGATCGTCCTGATCATCGTCGTGCTGCTGCTGTTCGCGGCCCCCAAGCTGCCGGCCCTGGCCCGCAACCTGGGGCAGTCCATGCGCATCTTCTCCTCCGAGGTCAAGCAGATGAAGGAGGAGAACACCACCAAGAAGGCGGAGGGCGCCGCCACGGCGGACGCCCCTTCCCAGGGCGCCGGCTCCACCGCCGCCGAGCCCGTCGAGGGCCGCGTGGTGGACCGCGACGTGCGCGACGACCGCTGAGCGACCGGTGACCTCGGTCGACGAGGAGGCCGCCGGCGCCCGAGGGCGCCGCAAGGGCCGCAAGCCGAAGAACCCGAACGGCGAGATGCCGCTGCGCGAGCACCTCAAGGAGCTCCGCGACCGGCTCATCAAGTCGGTCCTGGCCGTCGTGCTGGGCGCGGTGGCGGGTTTCGCGCTGTACAAGCCGGTCATGGAGGTGCTCACCCGCCCCATGGTGGAGGCGCGTGAGCGCGGGGTGAACGCCGCCCTGGCGTTCGACACCGTGAGCTCGCCGTTCGACATGATGCTCAAGGTCGCGCTGTTCATCGGCATCGTGGTGTCCAGCCCGGTCTGGCTCTACCAGGCCTGGGCGTTCGTGGTGCCAGGCCTGACGAAGAGCGAGAAGAAGTACGCCGTGGGATTCCTCGGCACCGCCATCCCGCTGTTCCTCGCGGGCCTGTACCTCGCGTGGCTCGTCCACCCTCAGGCGGTGCAGTTCTTCATCGGCTTCACCTTCGACGGCACCGCGGCCCTGCCGACGGCGTCCAACTTCCTCACCTTCTCCATCACCCTGTTCCTGGTGTTCGGGGTGTCCATGGTGCTCCCCGTGTTCCTGGTGGGCCTCAACCTGCTCGGCGTGCTCCCGGCGACGACGATCCTGAAGCACTGGCGGATCGTCGTGTTCCTCGTGGCGCTGATCGCCGCCATGGCCGCCCCCGGCTCCGACGTCATCTCGATGTTCTACCTGGCCGGGCCGCTGCTGCTGCTGTTCGGCATCTCAATCCTCGTCTGCTGGCTGAACGACCGCCGTCGGGCCCGGAGGAGCCGTGACACGGCCGAGGACCTGGAGGCGGAGATCGCGGCAGGACCGCGCTCGCTCGACGAGCTCTGACGTCGCGCGCCTCCCCACGCAGGCCCCGTCCCCGCCCGGGACGGGGCCTGCGGCGTCCCACGGGCGCAACGGCGTCCAGCTCGGACCGTAGGCTGACCGCATGGCCCCGCACACGCATCACGACCTGCCGCCCGAGGAGCCCGCGCTCTCGCCCGCCGAGCGCTTCGCCCGCTCCCGCGCGTCGGCCTCCCGCCCCGGCACCGAGCTGAGCCGGTTCGCCGCCCGGCTGGGCTTCCCCCTGGACGAGTTCCAGCTGGAAGCCTGCCGCGAGGTGGAGGCCGGGCACGGTGTCCTCGTGGCCGCGCCCACGGGTGCGGGCAAGACCGTCGTGGGGGAGTTCGCGGTCCACCTGGGGCTGGCCCGCGGTCGCAAGGCCTTCTACACGACGCCGATCAAGGCGCTCTCCAACCAGAAGTACGCGGACCTCGTGGCCGTGCACGGCGCCGACCGGGTCGGCCTGCTCACGGGCGACACGTCCGTGAACCCGGACGCCCCCGTGCTGGTGATGACCACCGAGGTGCTCCGCAACATGCTCTACGCGGACTCCGAGGCCCTCACCGACCTCGGGTTCGTGGTGATGGACGAGGTCCACTACCTCGCCGACCGGTTCCGCGGACCGGTGTGGGAGGAGGTGATCATCCACCTTCCCGAGCACGTGCAGCTGATCTCCCTCTCCGCCACGGTGTCCAACGCGGAGGAGTTCGGCGCCTGGCTGGACACGGTGCGCGGGGCCACCACGGTGGTCGTCTCCGAGCACCGGCCCGTGCCGCTGTGGCAGCACGTCATGGCCGGTGGCCGGCTCTACGACCTGTTCGCCGAGGACGTGGCCTTCGAGGCCGCGGCGGACGCCGACGGCACGCCCCTGCTCAACCCCGAGCTGCAGCGGATGGCCCAGGAGGCCTCCCGCCGCGTCGAGCGCCCCGACTGGGGCAGGACCGGCCACCGCGGACGGGGGCGCGGCGGGCCCGGCGGCCGCGGTGCCGGACGAGGTCGCGGGAAGGGGGGCCCGCGTGGAGGACGGGAGGGTGCGTCGTCGGGGTGGGACCGCGAGCGCCCGCACCGCGCCGACGCCTCCCCGGGGGACGGGGAGCGGCGCGCGCTGGGGCTGTCCACGTCCCGGCCGGAGATGATCCGCGCCCTGGACCGCGAGGGCCTGCTGCCCTGCATCACCTTCATCTTCTCCCGCGCCGGCTGCGACGGCGCCGTCGAACAGTGCCTCCGGGCGGGACTCGACCTCACCGACCGCCGGGAGAAGGCGCTGATCGCCGAGCGCGTCGAACAGGCTGCGGCGGCGCTCCCTCCGGAGGACCTCGAGATCCTGGGGTTCTGGGCCTGGCGCGACGGCCTGTCCCGTGGGTTCGCCGCCCACCACGCCGGCATGCTCCCGCCGTTCAAGGAGGCCGTCGAGGACCTCTTCGCCGCCGGGGCCCTCAAGGCGGTCTTCGCCACGGAGACCCTCGCGCTCGGCGTGAACATGCCCGCACGCTCCGTGGTGCTGGAGAAGCTGGTGAAGTTCAACGGCGAGTCCCACGTGGACGTGACGCCGGGGGAGTACACCCAGCTGACGGGCCGCGCCGGCCGCCGCGGCATCGACGTCGAGGGCCACGCCGTGGTGCTCTGGCGTCCGGGGCTGGACCCGTCCGCCGTGGCCGCCCTGGCCTCGCGCCGCACGTATCCGCTGCGCTCGTCCTTCCGCCCCACGTACAACATGTCGGTGAACCTGCTCGCGCAGGTCGGAGCGGAGCGCGCACGGGGGATCCTCGAGTCCTCGTTCGCGCAGTTCCAGGCGGACCGGTCCGTCGTCGGCCTGGCCCGAGAGGTGCGGGCCAAGCAGTCCAGCCTGGAGAAGTACGCCGACGCCATGGCCTGCGACCGCGGGGACTTCGCCGAGTACCTCTCCCTCCGCAAGGAGCTGGCCGCCGCGGAGAAGTCCGGCTCCCGAGGCCGCCGCCGGGAGCACCTGCGGGCCGTCAAGGAGTCCCTCGCGGACCTGGCGGTCGGCGACGTCGTCGAGCTCCACGACGGGCGGGCGCTCGGCCGTGTGGTCGTCGTCGCGGCCGCGGGCAATCCGCAGAACCCCCGGGTCGCCGTGGTGACAGACAAGGCCCAGCTGCGCAAGGTCGCCGTGGAGGACCTGGTGGACCCCGTCGAGCCCGTGGCCGGCGCCGCGCTGCCCCAGACCGTCCAGGTCAAGACCCCCTCGCAGCGCAAGGACGTGGCCGCCGCCATGCGGGAGGCCGTGCGGGCCCATCGCCCCCCGACGGGCGGGACGCGCCGGGGCACCGGCTTCCGGCTGCGCGAGGAGGTCGCCTCCCCGCGCCTGGAGGAGCTGCGCCGTGCCCTGCAGGCTCACCCGTGCCACGCCTGCCCGGACCGCGAGGACCACGCACGCTGGGGCGAGCGGTGGTGGGACATGCGGCGCGAGGTCTCGCTGCTGCGGGAGCGCATCGCCGGACGGACCAACACCATCGCCCGCACGTTCGACCGCGTCGTCGAGCTCCTCGGTCGGCTGGGCTACGTCGGGGACGACCCAGACGCCCCGTCCCGCGCGCTGACGGAGCGGGGCCAGACCCTGCGCCGGATCTACGGCGAGCGGGACCTGCTCACCTCGCTGGTGCTCCACGACCCCAGCACCCGATCCCTGACGCCGGAGGAGTGGGCCGGCGTGGCCGCCCTGCTCGTCTACCAGGGCAAGGGCGACACGCAGGGCCTGCCGGTGGCCATGCCCACCGCGCGACTGCAGGCCCTGGCGGAGGCCGTGGACCGGATCGAAGGCGGGCTCCGCGAAGACGAGACGGCCGCGCGCCTGGAGCCCACGCCTCCCACCGACCCCGGGCTCGTGGCGCCCCTGCATCGCTGGGTGCGGGGCGCCTCCCTGCGGGACTCCCTGCATGGGGCGGACCTCGCCCCGGGCGACTTCGTGCGGTGGGCCCGGCAGGTCATCGACGTCCTCGGCCAGATCGCCCAAGTGCCCGGCGACGCCCGGCGCACCCGTGCCTGCCGCAAGGCCGCCGATCTCGTGGGCCGCGGCGTCGTCGCGGCGTCCCTGCCGGCCGCCGCCGTGGGTGCGGACGGCGTGGAGGGGGAGGAGCCGGATAGGGTGGATCGGTGAGCTCCACCCTGTTCCTCAACGGCATCGTCCACTCGGCCTCCGATCCGTACGCCACCGCCGCGCTCGTCTCCGACGGCGTGGTGGCCTGGCTCGGGGACGACTCCTCGGCCGACCGCGTCGCGGACCCCGATGTCCCCCGCGTCGACCTCGCCGGCGCCGTCCTGGCCCCGGCGTTCGTCGAGCCCGGCGGGCCCTCCGTCGACCCCGCGCAGGCACTGCGACACGGCGTCGCGATCGTGACCGTCCTCGCCGAGTCCGGTCAAACCGCACAGGCTCTCCAGGCCGCCGCGGATCCGGCGCTGCAGACCGTCGTCTACCGCGCCGCGGACACGGTGGACGCGGAGGCGGCCGGCGTGTGGCTGCCGGCCGAGGGCGAAGCCCTGGCCGCGCTCGTCGTCGCCTCCACCCGCGCCGGCGAGCAGGTCCACCTCGTCCCCCCAGCGGGCGGCGACCCCGCCGAGGGCCAGGCCGCCGCTCTGGCCGCGCTCCGTTCCGCGGCGGAGGAGCTCGGCGCCCCCGCCCTGGGCCGCGTGCGGCACCGGGTGGTCCTCACGGCCCCGATCACCGCGGAGGACCGCGCCCTCCTCGCCGCGATCTCCGCCTCCGTGACGGTCGCCCCCGAGGCGGACGGCGTGCTCCGCGCCCCGCTGGGCACGCTCCTCGCCGAGGGCGTGCCGGTGTGCCTGTCCACGGCGGGCGAGGCCGGGCCCTGGGCCGCCGTGCGCGCCGCGCTGTCCCACCCGGACGAGGCGGAGCGCATCTCCGCCCGCTCGGCGTTCACCGCCGCCACCCGCACACCCCTACGGGTGCTGCCGGACGCGCCGGGCGCCACGGTCCAGGCCGCACCGCGGCTGACGGTGTCCGCGCCCGCGACGTTCGCCGTCTGGGAGGCGGACGCGGTGGCCGTGCAGTCCCCGGACGGCCGGGTCGCAGCCTGGTCCACGGACACCCGCGCCGGGACGCCGCTGCTGCCCGCGCTCGACGCCGAGACCGCCCTGCCCCGCTGGCGGGCGACCTGGGTGGACGGCCGCCCCGCCGCCGTCGAGGTCGCGGACGCCTGAGCCCGCCCGCGCGCCCCGGACGCGGGCGGGCCGGAGGGTTCCTATACTCGAACGGATGCCAACGAGCCCCGCCGGGCGGGGCCGCCACGACACGGAAGACGAGACCACCGCATGCGCGTGCTCACCATCATCCCCACCTACAACGAGATCGAGTCGCTGCCGCTCACCCTGGGCCGGCTCCGCGACGCCGTCCCGGACTCGGACGTGCTCGTGGTGGACGACGCCTCGCCGGACGGCACCGGCGCCTGGGCCGACGCCCGAGCCGCGGAGGACGACCACGTCCACGTGCTGCACCGCGCCGAGAAGAACGGCCTGGGCGGCGCGTACATCGCGGGCTTCCGCTGGGGCCTGGAGCGCGGCTACGACGTGCTCGTCGAGATGGACGCGGACGGCTCCCACCAGCCGGAGCAGCTGCCCCGCCTGCTCGAGGCCGTGCGCACCGCGGACCTCGTGATCGGCTCGCGGCGCGTGCCCGGCGGCAAGATGGTCAACTGGCCCGCCTCCCGCAAGCTCATCTCCGCCGCGGGATCCCTGTACCCGCGCATCATGCTGGGCCTCAAGCTCACCGACATCACCGCCGGCTACCGCGCGTACCGCGCGGACACGCTGCGCAGGATCGACCTGGGCGCCGTCCAGTCCAAGGGCTACGGCTTCCAGGTCGACATGACCTTCCGCGTCGCCCGCCTCGGCCTGCGCATCGTCGAGGTGCCCATCACGTTCGTGGAGCGCGAGCTGGGCGAGTCGAAGATGAGCGGCGGCATCGTGGGGGAGGCCGTCGTGAACGTCACCAAGTGGGGGCTGCAGGCCCGTTGGGAGACCCTGACGGGTGGTGGGCCCCGGCGCGGCTGACCCCGGGGGATTCCAGGGACGCGAAGGGCCCCGCCGGAGACCGGCGGGGCCCTTCCCACGTGCCCCTGGTGGGGGAAGGGGTGCTCAGACCGCCTCGCCGCGGGAGGCGTGCAGCTTCTTGAGCTGGATCTGGAAGGTCTCCTCCAGCTCCTCCATGGAGCGGCGCTCCAGCAGCATGTCCCAGTGGGTGCGGACCGGCTTGCCGGGGTTCTCGTCCGGCTTCTCGCCGTCCACCCGCAGGGCCTCCTTGCCGGTCTTGGAGGTCCAGGTCGTGGGGACCTCGGCCTCCTGGGCGAAGGTCACGAACACCTGCTCGCCGTCCTCGGTGCGGTACTCCACGCGCTGGCGCGGCGCCGGCTCGACGCCGGCCTCGGACTCCAGGGACTGCGCCCCCAGGCGCATGCCCCGCAGGCTGCGGTCGCTCATTCGTCCTCCTCGTCGTGCCGCCGGCCCGGGTCCGCCGTGCGGCGGACGCTCACGGGCGACTCGGCGGCGCAGGTCGTCATCGGTGCAACCACCGATCCTCTCACGGCATTCCCGGCTCGCGGCGCACCGGGGCCGGCTCGGCCTCGGGCGGCGTCTGCAGGGCCTCGTCGAGGCTGGTCTGGGGCATCCGGTCGGCGGTGAGGGCGCCGGCGGTCATCGCGTCCAGCAGCCCGGAGGAGCGGAGCTCCTCCGCGGTGGTCGGCCGCGCACCCTCCGAGGCGCGTCCCCGACGCCGACCCCCGGGACCGGTGGCGGCCCGGCCCGCGGCGGGGGCGGCGTCGTGGGAGGTGTCGGAGGAGCCGGTCCCGGCCGCCGACGGGGAACCCGGGGAGAAGGCCTCGCCCAGGCCCTGCAGGGCGCGGGTGAGCTCGGCGGGGACGACGAACATCGTGTTGGAGGTGCCCTCGGCGATCTTCGGCAGGGACTGGAGGTACTGGTAGGCCAGCACCTCGCTGTCCGCGCCGCCGGAGTGGATCGCGTCGAAGACGACCTCGATGGCCTCGGCCTCGGCGTTGGCCCGCAGCACGCGGGCCTGCGCCTCACCCTCCGCGGAGAGGATGGCGGACTGCCGCTCGCCCTCGGCGGTGAGGATGGCCGCCTGCTTGGTGCCCTCGGCGGTGAGGATCGCGGCGCGGCGGTCACGCTCGGCACGCATCTGCTTCTCCATGGAGTCCTGGATGGACATGGGCGGATCGATCGCCTTCAGCTCCACGCGGGAGACCCGCAGCCCCCACCGGCTGGTGGCGTCGTCCAGCACCCCGCGCAGCTGGGAGTTGATGGCGTCGCGGGAGGTGAGGGCCTCCTCGAGGTTCATGCCGCCGACGACGTTGCGCAGCGTGGTGGTGGTGAGCTGCTCGACGGCGTGGATGTAGTTGGCGATCTCGTAGGTCGCCGCCTTGGCGTCGGTCACCTGGAAGTACACGACCGTGTCGATGGAGACCACGAGGTTGTCCTCGGTGATCACCGGCTGCGGGGGGAAGGAGACCACCTGCTCGCGCATGTCCACCATGGGCAGCATGCGGTCGATGAACGGGATGATCAGGGTCAGTCCGGCGCCGGCGGTGCGCTGGTACTTGCCCAGCCGCTCGACGTTGGCGGTGCGGGCCTGCGGGATGATCTTGACCGAGGACGCCAGCAGGACGCCGACGAGCACGGCCAGGACCGCGAGGACGATGAGGAACTCCACGGGGACTCCGTTCGATGGAGGCGGATGGGGTGGTCAGTCGTGGGCGGGCGCGTCCCAGTCGATGACGGGGTCCGGACGCAGGATCAGATGGGCGCCCTCGACGCGCAGGACGGTCACCCCCTGGCCGTGGGCGGCGGGGGCGGCGCCGGGCTCCACGCGGGCACTCCAGGTCTCCCCGTCGACGTCGATCCGTCCGCCTTCGTCCGTGACCGGTCCGGTGGCGGTGAGGCGGCGGCCGGAGAGGCCGTCGAGCCAGGACGCGCCGACGGCCGGGTCCGGGTGCAGGCGGCGCATCGCCGCCGGGCGCACGGCGACGAGGGTGAGCAGCGAGACGACGACGAACACGCCCAGCTGCAGGCCCAGCGGCGCCCCGGCCAGGGCGGCGACGCCCGCGGAGAGCGCGCCGGCGGCCAGCATCGCCAGCACCAGGTCCAGGCTCAGCAGCTCAGCGCCCACCAGGCCCAGGGCCAGGACGAGCCAGAGCCAGTCGGCGTTGGCCTCGATCCACTCCATGCATCCCCCTCGTGATCCCCGTCACCGCCCATCCTGCCGGATCTGCGGGCGGCCCGCCACCGCGGCCGATGACGGCGGGGGGGCGCCGCACGAAGGCGGGGTGCCGGGGACGACGCGTCCCGGCTACTGTGACGCCCATGACACACATGACCGACGCCCCCGCCTCGCTCCGACTGCTGGAGCCGCTGACCGTCCGCCGCACCGTCCTGCGCAACCGCGTGGTCATGGGCTCCATGCACCTGGGGCTCGAGGACAGCCACGCGGACCTGCCCGCCCTGGCCGCGTTCTACGCCGAGCGCGCCGCCGGGGGAGTCGGCCTGATCGTCACGGGCGGGGTCGGCGTGACGCCGGAGGGCGCCGTGAGCCCGGGAGGCGGCCTCCTCGCCGACGCCGCGGACGCCGCGGCCCACCGCACGCTCACGGACGCGGTGCACGCGGAGGGCGGCCGGATCCTGGTGCAGCTGCTGCACGCGGGCCGGTACGCGCGCGGGGCGGACCTCGTCTCCGCGTCGGCGACACGCGCGCCGATCTCCCGGCACACCGCGCACGCGCTCACGGAGGCGGAGGTCGAGGAGCTCGTCGCCGCGTATGCCCGGTCGGCACGGCTGGCCCTGGAGGCCGGCTACGACGGGGTCGAGGTCATGGCCTCGGAGGGCTACCTGCTCAACCAGTTCCTGGCCCCGTCCACCAACCTCCGCGAGGACCGGTACGGCGGCTCCGCCGAGAACCGGCGGCGCTTCCCGGTAGCCGTCGTCGCCGCCGTGCGGGAGGCGCTGGGGGAGACGGGCCTGCTCTCCGTGCGCACCTCGCTGACGGACCTGGTGCCCGGCGGCCAGACCTCCGCGGAGGCGCTGGACACGGCGCGCGCGTTCGAGGCGGCCGGCGCCGACCTGATCATGACCGGCATCGGCTGGCACGAGTCCCGCGTCCCGACCGTGGTGACCTCCGTCCCGCGGGCGGCGTGGGCCGAGGCCAGTGCACGGGTACGGGCGGCGGTGGGCATCCCCGTGATCGCCGCGAACCGCCTCACGACGCCCGACGACGCCGAGGCCCTGCTGCGGGGCGGCGCGGCGGACCTGGTCGCGGTCGCCCGCCCGCTGCTCGCCGACCCCGACTGGGTGCGCACCGTCGGCCGGGCCGGGGCCGAGCACCTGACCCCGTGCATCGCCTGCAACCAGGCCTGCCTGGACCACGTCATGGCGGGACGCCCGGTCAGCTGCCTCATGAATCCGCGGGCGGGCCGGGAGACCGATCCCCGGTACGCCCGCCCCGTGCCGGTGGAGATCGGCCGCCGCCGGCGCGTCGCCGTCGTCGGTGCGGGGCCCGCCGGGCTGACCGCAGCGCATCGGGCAGCGGGGTTCGGGCATGACGTGACGTTGTTCGAAGCGACCGAGGAGGTCGGTGGCCAGTTCCGCCTGGCGCGGAGGATCCCGGGCAAGGAGGAGTTCGAGCCCGCCCTGCGGCACCTGGAGGCACGAGCGGTCGCGGCCGGGGTGCACCTGCGCCGGGAGACGCGGGTGACACCCCGGACGCTCATGACCGAGGACGGCCGCCCGGCCTTCGACCGGGTCATCATCGCGACCGGGGTGCGCCCGCGGGACGTGGACCTGCCCGGCGTGGGGGAGCCGGGCGCCCCGGCCGTCCACCGCTATGACGACGTCGTGGCCGGGCGGGTCCGGTGCGGCGCCGCGGTCGCCGTGATCGGCGCCGGGGGAGTCGGCGTGGACGTCGCCGAACTGCTGGCGTCCCCGGAGGGCGGCGCCGCGTTGGGGGAGCCGGAACCGCTCGAGCACTGGCGCGCCCGCTGGGGCGTGGCCGACGACGACCCGACCGCCCCCGGGGGACTGACCCGTCCCGAGCCGGCTGAGCGCGCCCGCCGGGTCTTCCTGCTGCAGCGTTCACCCGAGCCCGTGGGCTCCCGTCTGCGACCGACCACCGGATGGGTGCATCGGCTCGAGCTGCGGGCCCTCGGCGTCGAGATGCTCTCCGGCGTCTCCTACGAGCGCGTGGACCGGGACGGGCTGCACGTGACGGCACCCGCCGTGGGCGGTGACGGGGACCCGGGGCGCCGACGGCTCGTGCTGCCGGTCACCGACGTGGTCGTGTGCGCCGGCCAGGAGTCCGAGGACGGCCTCGCCGGAGATCTCCTGGCCGCCGGCTGGGATCCGGAGGCGGTGACGGTGATCGGCGGCGCACGGGTGGCCGCGGAGGTGGACGCCTACCGGGCCATGGACGACGCCGTGCTGGCCGTGCAGGACTGAGCGTCGTCGACGGGCTGTCGGGCGGGCGCATCGGCGGGTAGCGTCCAGGACATGTCCTTCATCTACAGCGCCCAGCTCGACCCCGACAAGAACGAGTGGATCCGTCGCGCCCTCGTGGCCCACGGCGAGGATCCGGACGTGCCGTTCACCAGGGCCGGCTCGTACCGGTTCGACGACCCGGCCGGGGAGCTCGGCCTCGAGGTCATGCTCGTCCGCGTCGGCGGTGCCGACGACGGGCGTCTGGTGCAGACCCCGCTGTCGTACCGCTCTGCGGCCCGCGACGGCGCGACCGTGCTGCTGACCGCCGAGCACTCGGTGCTGGGCACCCGGTGGATCCACGACGCGCTCACGGACCCCGAGGCGCGAGAGGTGCTCCGCCGCGGCGTCGCCGGAGAGCTCGCCCAGGAGGTCCTGGAGGTCCACGACGAGCACGGCGTCCGCACCGGAACGCGTCAGCCGGACATGACGGTGACGGCCGTGGGCACCGGCCCGGCCGCGGGCGAGCTCGACATGCCCTACGAGCTGGACCCCGCGGACACCGCCGACGGCGGGCGGGCGCTCGTCGCCGAGGGCGACGGGTTCTCCGGCCTTGTGGTGGCACGCCTGGTCTGATCCGTCCGCCCGCACACACGGTCAGCGCGGGGGCGGCGCCGGGCGGATTCCGGCGTCGTTCCGCCCCTGGCTCGTGAACCGATAATGTACATTATGTCAACTTGTTGGTCAGCTGCGGTCCCCCGGGTGCGGCGCGGTCAGCCGCGGGCGCGCTGCGCCTTTCCTCCGAGAAGTTCGGGGCGGTCAGCGGGTAGTACGCGTCGATCGTGATGGTCCCGGCCTTCACGTCGAAGAACCAGATCTGACCGTCGTGGAACGCCTTGTCGAAGGACGCGTCGAACACGAAGCCGCCGCGCTCGGCGTCCCACCAGGCGCCCTCGTCGGCGAAGCGGCCGAACGCCTTGTAGGACTTGCCGTCCTTGGTGGTGCAGGAGCCGGCCTTGGCCTCGGTCTCCGACGTCAGTGACCGCGATCGGCGTCCAGCCCGCACCGTCAGTGAACAGGAGGCGTCGGTTCCATGAACTCGGTCGGTGGTTGTCGTCGCGTCGGGCCTCCGGACGACCTCCGTCGCGAATCGCCCGCTCCCGGCGCGTCGCGGCTGGCTCCCGGGCATCCGCTCCCCCACAGTGGGTGGCATGAATTCGAAGACCCTCGCCGCCGCGGCGGCCGCCCTGGGCGTGGCCGGCGTCGCCGTCCGCGACCTCACCCAGAAGCAGCACGCCCTCCGCCACAACTTCCCGGTCCTCGCCCGCGCCCGCTGGGCGCTCGAGACCATCGGCCCCGAGCTGCGCCAGTACATCGTGGCGGCGAACAACGAGGAGCGCCCCTTCAGCCGCGACCAGCGCCGATGGGTGTACACCTCCTCGAAGGGCAAGAACAACTACTACGGCTTCGGCACGGACAACGACGTCGAGCACACGTCCTATGCCGTGGTCAAGCACCGCACGTTCTCCGACGTCGCCCCCATGTCCGCCCTCGCGCTGGACCCGGGCAAGGCCCTGCCCAGCGCGAAGGTGCTCGGCGGCCCGCGCGGCCGGCGCCATGCGTTCCGCCCGAACTCGGTCGTGAACGTGTCGGCCATGTCCTTCGGCTCCCTCAGCCCGCAGGCGATCACCGCGCTCAACAAGGGTGCGGCCCTGGGCGGGTTCATGCACAACACCGGCGAGGGCGGCCTGTCCGACCACCACCGACAGGGCGGCGACCTCATGCTGCAGATCGGCACCGGGTACTTCGGCTGCCGCGACGCCCACGGCAACTTCGACATGGAGAAGCTGGCGGCCGTCGTCGAGTCCGCCCCCGTGCGCGCGCTCGAGATCAAGCTCAGCCAGGGCGCCAAGCCGGGTCTCGGCGGGCACCTGCCCGGCGCGAAGGTGAACGCGGAGATCGCCCGGATCCGCGGCGTCGAGGAGGGCAAGGACGTCGCCAGCCCGTCGCGCCACTCGGAGTTCAGCACGGTGGACGAGATGCTCGACTTCGTCGAGCGCGTCGCCGAGCGCACCGGCCTGCCCGTCGGAATCAAGTCCGCCGTGGGCGACCTCGGCTTCTGGCACGAGCTCGCCGACGCGATGGCCGACGGCACCCGCGGCGTCGACTTCATCACCATCGACGGCGGCGAGGGCGGCACCGGCGCCGCCCCGCTGGTCTTCTCCGACTCGGTGGCGTTCCCGTTCCGCGTGGCCTTCACCGAGGTCTACAGGATCTTCGCCGCCCGCGGCCTCACCGACCGCGTGACCTGGATCGGCTCCGGCAAGCTCGGACTGCCGGACAACGCCCTGGTCGCGTTCGCCCTCGGTGTGGACATGGTCAACGTGGCCCGCGAGGCGATGCTCGCGATCGGCTGCATCCAGGCTCAGAAGTGCCACCTGGACACCTGCCCGGCGGGTGTCGCCACCCAGAACCCCTGGCTCGCCGCCGGGCTGGATCCGCAGGAGAAGTCCCAGCGCCTGGTCGGCTACGTCCAGACGCTGCGCCGCGACCTGATCAAGGTCTCCGAGGCGGCCGGGGTGCCCCATCCCGCCCTCCTCTCCCCCGACGACGTGGCCCTCGTGGAGCAGACCCGGTCCCAGACCCCGCTGCGCGAGATCTACGGCTACGAGCGCGGCTGGGGCGTGCCCGGAGAGGAGATCCGGGCGGAGATCACCCGGATCATGGTCGACGAGGACTCGTCCCGGGCGGACGAGGACCATCTCGTGCAGCACGAGCCGCTCCCCCAGGACGACGTCGACACGACGCACTGACGCGATGTGCTCGGGGCCGGGGCCTGCGGGTCTCAGGCCTCGAGCACGCGCCGCGCCATGGGAAGGAGCGCGTCGAGGAGCGTCCGCGTCTCCTCCCACAGCCCGGCTCGCAGCCGCTGCTGGACGGCCTGCTGGCTGACTCCGAGGTCGGCGGCCGCCTCCCGTTGGCTGCGCCCGGCCTCGATGAGGACCCCCGCCGCCTGCTGGGGGGCACTGCGCCGCGACTCCAGGGTCAGGAGGACGCCGAGGCCGGCCTCGAGGAGACCCCGCTCCTCCTCCGTTCCCGTCGATCCAGGAACCCGTGACACGGCGATCCCTCCAGGCCTGCGCCGGGCGCGCCGCAACGCCCCCTCGACCTGCTCGATGGCGACTCCGGCGCCCACCGCCCCGGCCCCGGCTCGTCGCACGGCGAGCATGAGGGCCACGGCCGCGGCCGCGTCGTCGGCGTGGACGATCAGATCACGACCGCCCTCCCGGCCCAGGCGCCGCGCGCCGGGGATGGACGCGGCCCACCGCCCCGCCGCACCCGCGGATCCGCATCGCACGGCGACGGGCACCATTGCTGACCCGGCCTCGGGTCCGGGTCGGGAATGGAAGTCCATGACAAGCACGATACCTTGTCTCGGTAGAGGAAGAGGGAGGGGCACCGGCCCGGCTGCCTCGCCCGCGGGACAATGGGGGCCATGAGCACCACTCCTCTTCCGCAGGACTCCTCCCCCGCCGCCCACCCGTCCGACCGACGGCGGGGTTCCGCACCATGGGTCGCCTTCGCGCTCGACGCCGCCCTGGTCGTCCTCTTCGTCGCGCTCGGGCAGCGCGAGCACGCGACCGATCGCGGCGGCCTCGCCCTGGTGACGGCCGCCGCCCCCTTCCTCCTGGCCTGGGTCGCGGGAACGGCCCTCGCCGGCGGCCCCCGGACCTGGGCCCGCGTCTGGCCGCAGGGCGTCGTCGTCTGGGCGGTGACCGTCGCGGCGGGGATGGGGCTGCGCGTGCTGTGGGGCCTCGGAGGGGCCCCGGTCCCGTTCGTGCTCGTGGCCTCCGCCGTCCTCGCCGTCTTCCTGTTGGGCCGCCGGTGGGCCTCGACGCTTCTCGCCCACCGGGCGACGGATCGCGCGAGCCGGGCCTCATGACACGTCGTCGAACCGGTCATGGGGCGGCGAGTCCGCCTCCTCCCCTCCAGCGCGTCGGAGCGTACCATCGAGGGCGAAGCCCCGTCCCGCCGAAGGAGAGCATTCGCCATGGTGACCGCCATCGTCATGATCACGACCGACAAGTCCACCATCCCGGAGACGGCCCAGGCCATCGCGTCCCTGGAGGGCGTGAGCTCCGTGTACTCGGTGACGGGCGCGTGGGACCTGGTGGCCATGGTCAAGCTGAAGCGCTACGAGGACCTGGCGGACGTCATCGCGGACCAGCTGTCCAAGGTGGACGGGATCGAGGACACCGAGACCATGCTGGCGTTCCGCACCTATTCCACGGAAGACCTCGAGGAGGGGTGGGCGCTGGGCTTCGACGGCTGAGCGCGCCACCCGTGATCCCATGACCCCGCACCGCCGCACCGCCGCCGCCACCCTGCTCGCGATGGCCCTCCTCACTGGTTGCGCTCCCACCGCGAACGCCCCGGACGGCGCCGCTTCCGGGACCTCGCAGGACGCCTCCTCCTCGGACTCGGCGTCCGACCTCCGCGCGGACACGCCCGGGACCTCGTCCACCATGCCCCCCGCGAGCCCTGCGACGGCGTCCGGGGAGCCGCGGACGGTCACGATCAACACCTCCGGCGACCTCCTCTGGAACGAGCCGCTGTTCGACGCGGCGAGGACGGGCGGCGGATTCGACTTCCGGCCGATGCTCGCTTCGGTCCGCCCGTTCGTGGCGGCCGCGGACCTCGCGGTGTGCCACCAAGAGGTGCCCCTGGCCGCTCCCGGAGGCCCGTACACCGGCTGGCCGCGCTTCCGTGCCCCGCAGCAGACCGTGGCGGCCGTCGTCGACGCCGGCTTCGACGTCTGCACCACGGCCTCGAACCACACCGTGGACGACGGCTGGGACGGGATGGTCCGCACGCACGACGCTCTGCGCGCTGCCGGCGTCGGCGTCGCGGGCACGTCCACCACCCCGGGGGAGGACCAGGCGCCCGACCTCTTCACCACGGCCGACGGGGTGGTGGTCGGGATCGTGTCCCAGACGTTCAGCACGAATCTGATCCCCGTCCCGGAGGGCCGGGAGTGGTCCGTGGACCTGCTGGATCCGGACCGGGCGATCGCGGACGCGCACGCCGCGCGGGAGGCCGGAGCCGACGTCGTCGTCTTCCACATGCACGCCGGGGACGAATACGTGCGGATCCCGAACGAGGACCAGCGGTGGATGGCGAACCAGGTGACGGCCTCCGGGGAGGTCGACCTGGTCATCGGGCAGCACCCGCACTGGGTGCAGCCGGTGGAGAAGGTGAACGGCGTGTGGGTCGTCTACAGCACCGGCAACCTCATCGCCTCCATGAAGGGCGAGCGTCCCGGCACCCACGACGGGGCGATCGTGGAGGTCGCGTTCCGCGAGGGCGACGACGGCCGTTTCGACGCGACCGGGGTGACGTGGGCTCCCACCCTCATCACCGACGCGGACACGGACCCGACCGGGCGGCCGCGGGTGCTGCTCATTCCGGATGAGCTGCCCCAGGCGGGCCCAGAGCTCCGGGGGCGCCTCGAGGAGTCCGCGGCGAGGACCCGCGTCGCCATCGGCTCCGACAACACCCCAGGCCTGTCGGAACGGACCTCCCCCGGCGGCTGACGCCGGGGTCGGTCACGAGCGGGAGAACTGCACCCAGCGCTCGAGGACGTCCGCCGCCGCGCCCGAGTCGATGGACTCGGCGGCGCGGGCCATGTTGGTTCTCAGCCGGTCCATGAGGGGACCCTCCGCCTCGACGTCCCACGCGGTCAGACCGGCGGCGGCGTTGAGCAGCACGGCGTCGCGGATCGGGCCGTGCTCCCCCGCCAGCAGGCCGCGCACGAGCGTCGCGTTGTAGGCGCCGTCGCGGCCGGCGAGAGCCTCGACCGGGGCCAGCTCGATCCCGAAGTCGCGGGGGTCGATCTCGTGGGCGGTGACCCCTCCCCGGACCTCCATGATCGTGGAGGGCCCCGACGTCGTGATCTTGTCCCGGCCGTCCGAGCCGCGGAAGACGAATCCGCGCACGCCGCGGTCCGCCAGGACCTGGGCGAGCAGCGGCACCATCTCCTCGCTGGAGCACCCGAGCGCCTGGGCGGACGCCTGGGCGGGGTTGCTCAGGGGGCCGAGGAAGTTGAAGACCGTGGGCACCCCGAGCTGCTTGCGCACGGGGGCGACGTACTTCATCGAGGGGTGGTAGTTCTGGGCGAAGAGGAAGGTGATGCCGACCGCCTCCGCACACTCCTCCGCCTTGGCCGGGGGCATGGACAGGTCGACGCCCAGCGCCTCGATCACGTCGGCGGCGCCGGCCGTCGACGACGCGCCGCGGTTGCCGTGCTTGACGATGCGGGCCCCGGCGCCGGCTGCGACGAGCGACGACATCGTCGAGAGGTTGACGGTGCCCAGCCGGTCACCGCCGGTGCCGACGATGTCGAGGGTCTCGCCGGACACGTGCACACGCCGGGCCTTGGCCACCATGGCGTCGGTGAGGCCGCGCAGCTCGGGGACGGTCTCGCCCTTCGCCGCCAGCGCGAGGAGGAAGGCGCCGACCTGCCCCTCGGTGGCGTCGCCGGACATCATCTCGCCCATCGCCCATTCCGCGGCGGCGTCATCGAGGTCCTGACCGAGGGTCAGTCGGCGGAACACCTCGGGCCAGGTGTGGGTCACGGTCTCTCGCATCTCTCCTCCAGGGCTCACGACCTGAGCCTATCCCCGTGGCGGGATCCGACCCCGAACCTGGACGTCTCCTGGAGGTCATGTGGGGACTCACCCAGAGAGTGGCGCTTTCCCGCCCCCGAGACGATGCGACACGGTAGGTTCGATTTAGTCCCCCGCGCGTCTTTGGGGACATAATGGCTGGGTGACCACTGCAACCTCCACACTCCACCAGCCCACCACGGGGCTCCCGAGCCGGCCCAACATGGTCCAGGTCGGGACCATGGTGTGGCTCGCCAGCGAGCTCATGTTCTTCGGTGGGCTCTTCGCCATGTACTTCACGCTCCGCTCCACCTCTCCGGAGCTGTGGGCCGAGCACACTGCGATCCTCAACGTCCCGCTCGCCGCGGTGAACACCGTGATCCTGGTGCTCTCCTCCTTCACCGCTCAGTTCGGCGTCCTCGCTGCCGAGCGCCTCCAGCCCCGCCGCACCGGCGGCCTCTTCTCCGTGAAGAGCTGGGGCATGGTCGAGTGGTTCATCCTCACCTTCATCATGGGCTCGATCTTCGTCGCCGTGCAGGCGTTCGAGTACGCGACCCTGGTGTCCGAGGGCGTGACCATCGCCGCGAACGCCTACGGCTCCGCCTTCTACATCACGACCGGCTTCCACGCCCTCCACGTGACCGGCGGCCTCATCGCGTTCCTGTTCATCATCGGCCGCGCCTTCCTGGCCCGCCGCTTCGGCCATCACGAGGCCACGTCCGCCATCGTCGTGTCCTACTACTGGCACTTCGTCGACGTCGTCTGGATCGCCCTGTTCTTCATCGTCTACTTCCTGAAGTAAGACGCCCCAACCGCACCGACCGAGGTACGGGCGAGGGGCGGCCCCCCGCGTCCGGAAGACACACGATAGGAAACCCCCGTGAAGGCACTTTCGCAGAACCGACGCCACCCCCTGGTGGGGCTGGCGCTCCTCCTGCTGGGACTCCTGGTGACCGGCGGACTCTATTCCGTCGCGAGCACCGTCAATCAGGCGCAGGCGGCCACGCAGGTCACCGCGGCCGCCGCCGCTGACGACATCACGGCTGGCGAGAAGCTTTTCAACGCGAACTGCGCCTCGTGCCACAACATGGGGGCCACCGGCACCGCGGACGGGCCCTCGCTCGTCGGCGTCGGCGCCGCCGCCGTGGACTTCCAGGTCGGCACCGGTCGCATGCCCATGCAGATGAACGGTCCGCAGGCGCAGCGCAAGCCCAACCAGTTCTCCGAGGAGCAGACCGCGCAGCTCGCGGCCTACGTCGCCTCTCTCGGCGCCGGCCCCGCCGTGCCCGCCGACGAGGACCTCGACCCGAACGCCGAGGGCGTGAACATCGCCAAGGGCGGCGACCTGTTCCGCATCAACTGCGCCATGTGCCACAACGCGGCGGCCGCCGGCGGCGCGCTGACCCGCGGCAAGTTCGCCCCGTCCCTCGAGGGCGTCTCCGAGAAGCACATCTACGAGGCCATGGAGACCGGCCCCCAGAACATGCCCGTGTTCTCGGACGCCAACCTCAAGCCCGAGGACAAGCGCGACATCATCGCCTACCTGAAGACCATCGAGGCGAACGGCTCCCCCGGCGGCCTGCAGCTCGGCTCGCTCGGCCCGGTGGCCGAGGGCCTGTTCATCTGGACCGCGGGCCTCGCGCTCATCGTCGGCTTCATGGTCTGGCTCACCAGCCGCTCCTCCTGATCTCGCGCGGGCGCCGCGGCGCCGCGCACACGTCATCTACACATCACTCGAGCAAAGGAAACTGGTCTTATGGGCGAGAAAGGCTACGAAGGGGCCGAGCGACACTCGGACGCCCTCGAGCACGCCGGAGAGGAATCTCCGCGCTACGCCATCGACAACCCGGGCCTTCCGCCGCACCGTCCGCGCCTCGCGGACGAGGATCCGCGTGCGGCCAAGCGCGCCGAGCGTCAGGTCTCCGTCTTCTTCCTGATCTCCGTCATCGGCACGGTCCTGTTCTTCATCGGGTACTTCGGCGTCGGCCAGGTCGGCAACGGCGAGTCGACGAGCGTCCTGTACCTGCAGAACCTCCTGCTGGGCCTCGGCGTCGCGCTGGCGATGTTCGGGATCGGCATCGGCGTCGTGCACTGGGCGAAGACGCTCATGCCCGACCACGAGGTCGTCGAGGAGCGCCATGAGATCCGCACCGAGGCGGACCGCGCCGCCGCGCAGGGCATGATCGCGGACATCCTGGACGAGTCCCAGATCAAGCGTCGCCCGCTGCTGCGCAACACGCTGATCGGCGCCGCCGTGCTCGCTCCGCTGCCGTTCATCGCCGCGTTCCGCGACCTGGACAACACGGACAACTTCTCCGACGAGGCCGCGAAGAACTTCGGCCCGGAACGCCTGCGCCACACCATGTGGCACGAGGGCGTGCGCCTGGTGCGCGACCCCACCGGCTCCCCCATCAAGGCGTCGGACGTGACCCTCGGCTCGGCCCTGCACGTGATCCCGGACGGCCTGAACGACCTGGAGCACGGCAAGCTGAACGAGAAGGCCAAGGCCGTGGTGCTCGTCATGCGCCTCGATCCCTCCAAGGTGAAGATCAGCCCCGGCCGTGAGAACTGGAACGTGGACGGCATCTTCGCCTACTCCAAGGTCTGCACGCACGTGGGCTGCCCCATCGCCCTGTACGAGCAGCACACCCATCACCTGCTCTGCCCCTGCCACCAGTCGACCTTCGACCTCGCGCAGGAGTGCAAGGTCATCTTCGGCCCGGCCAGCCACGCCCTTCCGCAGCTGCCGATCACCGTGGACGACGAGGGCTACCTCGTGGCGCAGAGCGATTTCCATGAGCCCGTCGGGCCTGTCTACTGGGAGCGTGGCTGACCCCTATGAGCACTGCAACGCACGAGTACCAGCCGGCGACCGGGACCGGTCGTCTGGCCAACTTCCTGGACACGCGAGTGGGGCTCTCCCCCATCGTGAAGTTCTTCGGCCGCAAGACCTTCCCGGACCACTGGACCTTCATGTTCGGCGAGGTGGCCCTCTACAGCTTCGTCATCCTGCTGCTGTCGGGCGCCTTCCTCACGTTCTTCTTCGATCCGTCGATGTCGCACGTGACCTATGACGGCGCCTACGCCCCGCTGCGCGGCATCGAGATGTCGGCGGCCATGGCGTCCGCCCTGGACATCTCCTTCGACATCCGCGGCGGCCTCTTCATGCGCCAGCTGCACCACTGGTCGGCGCTGCTCTTCGTCGCCTCGATGTCGGTGCACATGCTCCGCATCTTCTTCACCGGCGCCTTCCGTCGCCCGCGTGAGCTCAACTGGGTCGTCGGCTGCTTCCTGCTGATGGCCGGCTGGGCCGCCGGCTTCACCGGCTACTCCCTCCCCGACGACGTGCTGTCCGGCAACGGCCTGCGCATCATCGACGGCATCCTCAAGGCCATGCCCCTGGTGGGCTCCTACCTCTCCGCCTTCCTGTTCGGCGGCGAGTTCCCGGGCTACTCCGTGATCGGTCGCCTGTACGCGCTGCACATCATGATCGTCCCGGCGATCATCCTGCTGCTCATCGCCGTGCACCTGTTCATGGTCGTCGTGCACAAGCACACCCAGTACCCCGGCCCCGGCCGCACGGAGAACAACGTGGTCGGCTACCCCGTGGGCCCGGTGTACGCGGCCAAGGCCGGCGGCTTCTTCTTCATCGTGTTCGGCGTCCTGGCCCTGATCGCGTCCACCGTGACGATCAACTCGATCTGGATCTACGGTCCGTACGATCCCTCGCCCGTCTCCGCCGGCACCCAGCCGGACTGGTACATCGGCCCGTTCGACGGCGCCCTGCGCCTGATGCCGGGCATGATCGGCGACTTCTCCTTCCTGTGGAACATCCCGATGCCGTGGGGCTCCCGCGTCTCCCTTCCCATGGGCGTGCTGACCCCGCTGATCCCGGTGGGCGTCATCCTCGTCGGCATGATCTCTTGGCCGTGGATCGAGCGCTGGATCACCAAGGACGACCGTGAGCACCACCTGCTCGACCGTCCGCGCAACGCCCCCGCCCGCACCGGCATCGGCGTCGGCATGATGATCATGTGGTGCACCATGTGGGCCGCGGCCTCCTCGGACCTCATCGCCACGCACTTCCACCTGTCGCTGAACGACGTGCTCTACTTCCTGCGCGCGCTGTTCATCCTCGGCCCGATCCTCGGGTTCATCGTCACCCGTCGCATCTGCATCTCCCTGCAGCGTCGTGACCGCGAGACCGTGCTGCACGGCCACGAGTCCGGCGTCGTCGAGATGTCCCCTGAGGGAGGCTTCTCCGAGCGTCACCGTCAGCTCACCGACTACGAGATGTACCGTCTGGTCTCGTTCGAGGATCGCCGCCCTGTGCCGGCGACCCCGGGCCGCAACGGCAAGGTCTCCGGCGCTGAGAGGATGCGTGCCGGTCTGAACCGGATGTTCTACCAGGAGCGCGTCGCGCCGGTCTCCCGCGAGGAGCTGGTCGAGGCTCGCACCCACGGCCACGGCGAGCACGTCGGCGCCGTCCAGGGCGGCTCCCACTCCGCGGAGCTCGGCCACTGATCGGCGACCGCTGATCCCCTGACGAAGGGCCCCGCACGCCACATGGCGTGCGGGGCCCTTCTGCGTGGCCGTCCGGGACTGCTGCCTGTGATGGCGTCCGACGCCGTCGACACCCTGGGCAAGCGGGAACACCCTCGGCGTGAGTCGGCCGGCTTCGCCGCCGTCGTCGATCTCCACCTGCGGCCGAGGTCGTCGACCGCCTCATGCCTGCCCACTGCCGGTGGCGCGACCGTCCCGTGGGCACGCATGGTCGTCCTGCGCGGCGACACCCGTGGTGCGACCCTCGCCCGAGCGTGCCCCGCCGGAGGCGCCCTGGGCCGGATCACCGCGCCTCAGCCGACCCGAACACGCGGAGCCGTGCCCTCGGCCATAGGCGCCCACAGACCCCGGTGACCCGTTCACATGCGCGCTCCGTTCCCCGAGCCCTCCTCGGCGGGACACGGTCGGCACCTGTGAGCCCCCGCTGTTCCACGGCGGACCCACCCCGACCGGTCGTCCCCCTGTCTCACCCACCACGCGTCCAGGGGGGCACCGAGGCAGGCACAGCAACCGCCCCACCGAGACACGCGGCCGCGCCTGTGCGCGGCTCACTGGCGTAGGACCCGCCAGCGGCCGGCCTCCGCTCCCATCCTGGCGTCCTCGCCGACCGCCTCGATGCAGAGGGGCCGCGCCGCCGTGATCGAGGACCTCACGCGGTTCTCGCTGCGGGACGGCACCGGCGGATGCCGGAAAGCCTCCCCGCCGTCGGCGACGGCCCACGCTGCTCAGCGTCCGACCACCTCACGATCCAGGCGTCCGAACTGCGGGCACGCCCCACGAGCTCGGGCCGTCAGAGCCCTTGACCGACCACATGGCAGCCTGGTGTGCCAGCCCGCGGCCCCTACCCCCGGACGGAGCTCACGTCCCACCCGGCCGGTGGCCGCGCACGCAGAGAGGCCGCCGGCCGGCTCCCCCAGGGGGAACCGGCCGGCGGCCTCTGTGCTGCGTCAGCGAGTGGTCAGTGGGCGTACTTGCCGCGGGAGAACTCGTAGACCCAGCCGAAGGTGAAGTACACGCCGGCGATGACGCCGAGGGCGAAGATCCACCAGCCGACGGCCAGGCCGGTCACCAGCATGGCGCAGGCGACGGCCACGCCGAGCGGCCACCAGCTGGAGGGGGCGAAGGTGCCGTAGGTACCGGCGTACTCGACGATCTCGCCGTCCTCGTCATCCGCCGGGCCGAGGCCATGGCGCTTGTCCGTGGACTGCACGTACCAGGCGATCATCCAGCACATCGCGCCGAGGGCGTAGATGGCGGGGATGCCGGCCCACTCGGTCCACTTCACCCAGAAGCCGTAGAGCGTGGCGACGGCGACGAGGAAGGCGCCGATGATCCAGAAGATGTTGGACGCGATCTTCACTTGGAAGCCACCTTCTCTCCGAAAACCTCAGGCTCGGCCTGGGGCGAGTAGGCCGCCAGCTCCGGGTGGTGCAGATCCAGCGCCGGACGCTCGGAGCGGATGCGCGGCAGGGAGTGGAAGTTGTGCCGCGGCGGCGGGCACGAAGTGGCCCACTCGAGCGAGGCCCCGAAGCCCCACGGATCGTCCACGGTGACCTTCTTGCCGTAGCGGGCGGTCACGTACACGTTCCAGAAGAACGGGATCAGCGAGGCGCCCAGGATGAAGGAGAACACGGTGGAGAACTGGTTCATCGCGGTGAAGCCGTCCTCGATCATGTAGTCCGCGTAGCGACGCGGCATGCCGATGACGCCCAGCCAGTGCTGCACCAGGAACGTGCCGTGGAAGCCCACGAACAGCAGCCAGAACTGGATCTTGCCGAGACGCTCGTTCAGCATCTTGCCGGTGAACTTGGGCCACCAGAAGAAGAAGCCGGCGAACATCGCGAACACCACGGTGCCGAAGATGACGTAGTGGAAGTGCGCCACGACGAAGTAGGTGTCGGACACCTGGAAGTCCAGGGGCGGCGACGCCAGGATGACGCCGGTCAGGCCACCGAACAGGAAGGTGACCATGAAGCCGAGCGTCCACAGCATCGGGGTCTCGAAGGTGATCGAACCGCGCCACATGGTGCCGATCCAGTTCACGAACTTCACGCCGGTCGGGACCGCGATGAGCATGGTCATCACGGAGAAGAACGGCAGGAGCACGGCGCCGGTCACGTACATGTGGTGCGCCCACACCGTCACGGAGAGCGCGGCGATCGACGTCGTCGCGAAGACCAGGGACTTGTAGCCGAAGATCGGCTTGCGGGAGAACACCGGGATGATCTCGGAGACGACGCCGAAGAACGGCAGGGCGATGATGTACACCTCGGGGTGGCCGAAGAACCAGAAGAGGTGCTGCCACAGGATGGCGCCGCCGTTCTCCGGGTTGAAGATGTGGCCGCCGAAGCGACGGTCCATGCCCAGCGCGAAGAGCGCGGCGGCCAGCGGCGGGAACGCCATCATGATCAGGATGCCGGTGATGAGCGTGTTCCAGGTGAAGATCGGCATGCGCCACATCGTCATGCCCGGGGCGCGCATCGTCAGGATCGTGGTGATGAAGTTGACGCCGCCCATGATCGTGCCGAAGCCCTGGAGGACCAGACCGAACACCCAGAGGTCACCGCCGACGCCCGGCGAGTACGTGGTGTTGGAGAGCGGGGCGTAGGCGAACCAGCCGAACGAGGCCGCACCCTGCGGGGTGAGGAAGCCGGCGGTCGCGATGAGCGAGCCGAACAGGAAGAACCAGAACGCCAGCGCGTTCAGACGCGGGAACGCGACGTCGGGGGCGCCGATCTGCAGCGGCACGAGCACGTTGGCGAAGCCGACGAACAGCGGCGTCGCGAACATCAGCAGCATGATCGTGCCGTGCATGGTGAACAGCTGGTTGTACTGCTCCTTGGTCTGCAGGATCTGCATGCCGGGCTCGAAGAGCTCGGCGCGGATCATGAGCGCCATCACGCCGCCCACGCAGAAGAAGACGAACGAGACGATGAGGTACATGTACCCCAGGACCTTGTGGTCCGTGGTCGTCAGCCAGCTGACGACGATCTTGCCCAGGGAGCGGGGGGCGACGCGCGGCTGGGCCTGCGTGCGCACCTCGTCCGTGGCGTATTCGTAAGTGGTCATCAGTGATTGCCTCCACCGCGCGGGGTCTGGAGGTCGACCTCCATGTTCCTCGCGCCGTCCGGGTTCTGGTTGGGGTTGCGGTTGAGCTCGTCGCCGACCAGGCCGGGCTCCATCTCGTTCATCTTCTGAACGAAGGTGGCCTCGTCCACGACCTCCACGTTGAAGAGCATCTCCGAGTGGAACTCGCCGCAGAGCTCGGCGCACTTGCCGTCGAAGCGCCCGATCTCCTGCGGGGTCAGGTACAGGTTGTTCGTCTTGCCGGGGAGCATGTCGCGCTTCTGGAGGAACTGCGGGATCCAGAAGGAGTGCGCCACGTCGCGGGACTTCAGCTCGAAGTGCACCGGCACGTCCTTGGGGAGGTACAGGGTCGGCAGGGTCTCGCGCTTGCCGTCCGAGCCGTCGAGCTGCGCCTGGACGCCCTGGAAGTGGGCCTCCCTGGTCTGGCCGTCCTTCTCGTACGAGTAGTTGAAGTCCCAGGACCACTGCTTGCCGTACACGGTGACCGTCAGCGGGGAGTCGTCGATCGGGGTGTCGACCTCGGCCTGCACGCGGTCGGTGAAGCCCCAGAGGGTGAACACCATCAGGATCGGGATGACGGTGAACATCGTCTCGATCGGCATGTGGTAGGCCGTCTGCCTCGGGAAGCCCTGGTCGTTCTTCCGCCGGCGGTAGGCGATCATGCACCAGATCATCGCGCCCCAGGCGATCAGGCCCACGGCGAGGGCCGCGATCCAGGAGTTCACCCACAGGTCGGTGAGCTGCGCATTGTGGTTGGTCGTGTTGTCCGTGCCCGGCAGCCAACCACGCTGTGCCTCTGCCGAACAGCCGGTCAGCGCCACCAGCGCCGTGGCCCCGAGGGCCCCTGCGGTGAGGCGGCGTCGCGTCCGACGTCCGGCGTCATTCTGTGCTCTCACAGACGGCCTTCCTCTTCATCTCGTGTGCGAGTGGGCCCCGCCCCACCAGGTACGTCGTGACTTCTCACGGGTTCCGTTCAGGGAGGGCGGGTAGACCCAGGTGATTCGGAGTCAGTCTATGCCAGCGCGCGCGAACGGGTGCATCGTGACGCGCTCGGGGTGTCGTACGGGCGGTGTCGCCCGGCGCCCTCCCCGCACGACGACGCCGGGCCGGCCTCCTGGTGGAGACCGGCCCGGCGGGGCGGCGCCGCGGGGGCGTCAGCGGCTCAGTGGAACGAGTCGCCGCACGCGCAGGAGCCCACGGCGTTCGGGTTGTCGATGGTGAAGCCCTGCTTGGAGATCGTGTCCTCGAAGTCGATGGTCGCTCCCATCAGGTACGGGACGCTCATCTTGTCCACGATCACCTCGACGCCGTCGTAGTCGCGGACGGTGTCGCCGTCGAGCACCCGCTCGTCGAAGTAGAGCTGGTAGATCAGGCCGGAGCATCCGCCCGGCTGGACCGCCACGCGCAGGCGCAGGTCGGTGCGACCCTCCTGCTCGAGCAGGGCGCGGACCTTGGCCGCGGCGACGTCGGTCAGCTCCACCTCGTGCGGCGGCAGGCCGGTGGCGTCTTCGGTGGCGCCGATCTCGACGCCGGTCTCCTCTGCGGACAGAGCCATGGTGACCTCCTGGGTCCTCGGTTGTGCGACGGTGTCGCCGCGTGGGTCTTCCGGGAGAACGCCGTCTCCCCGGTGCCGCATTCCCGGACGGCGGGGACTCCGGGAAGGCCGGGTCGTCAGGCGCCCATCGCCGCCAGCCAGAGGGCCTCTGCGACGATCGCGCGGCGGAAGTCCTCCAGGTGCAGCGACTCGTTGGCCGAGTGCGCGCGGGAGTCCGGGTCCTCGACACCGGTGATCAGGATCGTGGCCTCGGGGAACAGCTCCTTGAGGTCGGCCGTGAACGGGATGGAGCCGCCCAGGCCCGTCTCCCGCGCGGGTGTGGCGAACGCGGCGCCGAGGGCGCCCATCATCGCGGCCGCGGCGGGGGCCGAGGTGTCCGTGGAGAAGGGCTGGCCCAGCTCCCCCGGCTCCACCGTGATCTCCGCCCCCAGGACGGCGTCCGACTGCGCCTCCAGGTGGGCGCGCAGCGCGTCCAGCGAGGCGGCCGGATCCATCCCGGGCCCGAGGCGCAGCGAGATCTTGGCGCGCGCCGCGGGCTGGATGGTGTTGGACGAGGTGTCCACGGACGGGGCGTCGAGCCCGATCACGCTGAGTGCGGGGCCGTTCCAGAGGCGGTCCGCCAGGGCGCCGCGGCCCGCCAGCCGGGTACCGGGGAGGATGCCGCTGTCGGCGCGGAACGCGTCCTCCGGGTAGTCCACGTCGGTGTGGTGACGGGGCTCCAGGCCGGGCACCGCCACGGCGCCGTCGGCGTCGTGGAGGGTCGCGATGAGACGGGACATCAGGACGACGGCGTCGAGCACGGGGCCGCCGAACATGCCGGAGTGCACGGCGTGGTCCAGCGCCCGCACGGTCACGGTCGCGCTGACCACCCCGCGCAGGGAGGTGGTCAAGGCCGGCTCGCCGACGGCCCAGTTGGAGGAGTCGGCCACCACGATGGCGTCGGCGGCCAGACGGTCACGATGCCGCTCCAGGAACGGACGGAAGGTGGGCGAGCCCGCCTCCTCCTCGCCCTCGATGAACACCCGGACCCCGACGCCGGCGTCCGGGCACACCTCGTCCAGGGCGGCGAGGGCCGCGAGGTGCACCATGATGCCGGCCTTGTCGTCGGCGGCGCCGCGCCCGTAGAGGCGCCCGTCCCGCTCGGTGGCCACCAGCGGCGGGGTGTCCCACAGGCCCTCCTCTCCGAGGGGCTGCACGTCGTGGTGCGCATACAACAAGACGGTGGGCTTGTCGCCGACGGCGGGGCGGCCGCCGATCACGGCAGGGCCGCCAGGGCGGCCGTCCGCGCGCTCCTCGACCGCGGTCTCCACGCCCTCCAGGCCGGCGGTGCGGAGCAGGTCCGCCACCGCGGCGGCCGAGCGCTCCAGGGGCTCACGGTCCATCGAGTCCCAGGCGATGCCGGGGATGGACACCAGGTCCTTGAGGCTCTGCAGCGTCTCGGGGAACCGGCGGTCGACGGCGGCACGGATCGCGGAGACCAGCTCGGGGTCCGGGGCCGCGCCGACGGGGGTGTTCTGCGTGCTCTGGGTCATGCGGTCCAGCCTACGACGCGGCCACGACTAGACTGGCGCGGTGCTGAATCGCCGGAAGAAGACCGAGAACGACGCCCCCGCCTCCCACGGCTCCACCGCCCTGGGCGCCGGGAACACGCCCGCGGCCCAGCCCGCTCCCCGCGACCGCTCCCAGGGCAAGACCGGGCCGACGCCGCGCCGCCGCGACCAGGAGGCCGCCCGTCGTCGCACGCTGGTGCCCGAGGACCGCAAGGCGGCCCGGAAGGCGGAGCGCGACGCGGCGACCGCCGAGCGCATGCGCCAGCGGCAGGCCCTGGAGACGGGCGACGAGCGCAACCTCCCCGCACGCGACAAGGGCCCGCAGAAGCGGTACGTGCGCGACTACATCGACGCCCGCACCGGTCTGGGCGAGTGGCTCATGCCGATCGTCCTCGTCTACGTGATCGCCATGTTCATCCCCGGCACGCGGGCCCAGGTCATCCTGATGGTCACGCTCTATGTGATCGTCGGCCTCGTGATCGCCGAGAGCTTCTACATCTCCGCCCAGATCAAGAAGCGCCTGACCGCGACGTTCGGCACGCCCGAGCCCGGCAGCCGCTTCTACGGCGTCATGCGGGCCCTGCAGTTCCGCCGCCTCCGCCTGCCCAGGCCGCAGGTGCGCCGCGGTGAGTTCCCCGCCTGAGCCCGACGCTCCCCCGTCGCCCCGGTCCGCGTGCGTGGGCCGGGGCGACGTGCAGTGCGGGCGCCGTGCACCCGCGCGGCCCTCAACGGGCGCGTTGGGCCGCGTCGAGGCCGGCGTTGATCCGCCCGGCCCAGAACGGGCCCTCATACAGGAACGCCGTGTAGCCCTGCACCAGGTCGGCCCCGGCGTCCAGGCGCCGCAGGACGTCGTCCCCGTCCGTGACACCGCCCACGGCGATCAGCGCGACCCCGGCCGGCAGGGCGGCCCTGAGCGTCCGCAGGACCTCCAGGGAGCGCGCGGCCAGCGGCGCACCGGAGAGGCCTCCGGCTCCCATCGCCTCGACCTCGGAGGCGGGCGTCGACAGGCCCCCCCGCCCGATGGTGGTGTTGGTGGCGATGACGCCGTCGAGGCCGATCCGGCCCGCGAGCTCCGCGACGGCGCGGACGTCCTCGTCGGCCAGGTCCGGCGCGATCTTCACCGTCAACGGGACGCGCCGGTCCGGGACGGCGCGGTCCGCCTCCTCCCGGACGGCGGCCAGGATCGGCTCGAGGGACGAGATCTCCTGGAGCTGACGCAGGCCCGGCGTGTTCGGGGAGGACACGTTCACCGTGAGGTAGTCGGCGTGCGGGGCGAGCAGCCGCGCCGACGCCCGGTAGTCCTCGACGGCGCCGTCCAGGGGCACGACCTTCGTCTTGCCGATGTTGACGCCCAGGACGGGACGCACGGTGCCGAACCGCTCCTCGAGGGTGCGGCGAGTGGCGGCGAGCCGCGGGGCGACGGCGGCGGCGCCGTCGTTGTTGAAGCCCATGCGGTTGATCAGCGCGCGGTCCTCCGGCAGGCGGAACAGCCGGGGGGCGGGATTGCCCGGCTGGGCCTGCGCGGTGATCGTGCCGACCTCGATATGGCCGAAGCCAAGCTCGGCCAGGGCGGTGGTGCCGACGCCGGTCTTGTCGAAGCCGGCCGCGAGGCCGAAGGGCGACGGGAACCGCAGGCCCATCACCGTGCGCGCGAGGCCGAGGTCCGGGGCCATGGTCGAGCGCAGCACGCGTGACGCCCCGCTCGCCTCCGCGGCGCGGATGCCGGCGAAGCCGACGTGGTGCGCCCGCTCCGGGTCCATCCCGGCGAACACCGCCCGGAAGAACGGCGGGTAGATCCGGGGCGCGGAGGAGCGCAGGACGGACTGGACGCGGAAACGGGGGTCGGGCAGCTGCATGCCGTCATCCTCCCATGCAGGGCCGCCGCCTAAGGTGAGGCCGTGACCCTCTTCCCCCACGTCCGCGGGCCCTGGCCCCGCCACGGGCTCGGCCTCCCCGCCGACGACGCCGCGGCGCCTCCGACGCCCGTGGGCCCGGAGGCCGGGTGGACGCCGGACGTGCTGGACGGCTTCGAACGGCGGAGCCTCGCTCTGAACGCCGACAGACAAGGACCGAACGTTGTCACAGTCGTGCGGCGTCGCGCCGCGTCACGGCACCGGGATCCCTGCCGGCGTCCCTTCGTGGCCGTGCACGGGTGGAGCGACTACTTCTACAACGCGCCCCTGGCCGAGGCCGTGGAGTCCGCGGGCTACGCCTTCCACGCCGTGGACCTGCGTCACCACGGCCGTTCGCTCCGACCCGGGCAGACCCCCGGCTTCGTCGACCGGCTCGACCGGCATCACGAGGACCTGGACGCGGCGCTCGCCCTGATCGCGGAGGACCATCCGGCCCCGCCCGTCGTGGAGGCCCACTCGACGGGCGGGCTGACCACGGCGCTCTGGGCCGCAGACCGGCCGGAGGCCGCGTCCGCGCTGGTGCTCAACAGCCCGTGGCTGCAGACGCACGGCGGACCGCTCGCCCGGGCCGTGGCGGGCCCCGCGGTCCGCCGCATCGCGCGGCGTGATCCCTACGAGATCCTCCCCCTGCCCCGTGTCGACCACTACTGGCGCTCTCTGTCCGCCGAGGCGGACGGCGAGTGGGACCTCGAGCCGGCGTGGCGCGACCGGTGGGCGTTCGCGGTGCCGGCCGGGTGGCTGGCCGCGGTCCTGGACGGGCACACCACCGTGGCGCGCGGGCTCGACCTGCCCGTGCCCGTGCTCGTCCTGGTCTCCGACCGCGGCGGCCTCCCACTGGCGACCCGACGCCGCGCGTCGAGCTCGGACGTGATCCTCTCGCCCCGCGCCCAGGCGAGGGCGGCCCGCCGGCTCGGGCCCGGCGTCGTCGTCCACCGCTGCCCCGGCGCGCTCCACGACGTGTTCGCCTCGGCTCCCCCGGTCCGCCGCGCGGCCCTGGACGCCACACTGTCCTGGCTGGCGGAGACGGCGCCCCCGCGCATCGCCGGCTGAGCCGACGGGGCGGGCCGGCCCTCAGTCGGCGGCGGGCGCGTCCACCGCCCCGCCGAACCGGCGGTCGCGGTGGGCGTACTCGAGGACCGCGGCGTAGAGGGTGCGCCGGTCCACGTCCGGCCACAGCTCGTCCAGGAAGAGCAGCTCGGCGTAGGCGGACTGCCACAGCAGGTAGTTGGAGAGGCGCTGCTCCCCCGAGGTGCGCAGGAACAGGTCGACGTCCGGGGTCACGTCGACGTCCCGGTCCCCCGCGCGGAAGCCGCGGTCCAGCCACCGGGTGATCACGTCCTCGGTGAGGTCGCGGGGGCGCATGCGTCCGGCCGCGACCTCCTCCGCGAGGGCCTGGACGCCGTCGACGATCTCTGCGCGGGAGCCGTAGTTGACGCACATGTGCAGGGTGGTGCCGGTGTTGTCCCGGGTCAGGTCCTCGGCCTCGCGGAGCTCGCGGATCACCGGGGTCCAGAGGCGCGGGGCGCGGCCGTTCCAGCGGATCCGCACGTTCCACGAGTCGAGGGTGTCGCGCTGGCGGCGCAGCACGTCCTTGGAGAAGCCCATGAGGAAGCGCACCTCCTCCGCGGAGCGCGACCAGTTCTCCGTGGAGAACGCGTAGGCGGAGACGTGCCCGACGCCGAGCTCCACGGCGCCGGCGACGACGTCCAGCAGGGCGGCCTCGCCCGCGCGGTGCCCCTCGGTGCGGGGCAGGCCCCGCTGGTTGGCCCAGCGACCGTTGCCGTCCATCACCACGGCCACGTGCCGGGGCACGAACCGCGGGTCGAGCTTCGGGGGGACAGCACCCGAGGGATGCGGGGGCGGGCTCACCTTCGGCACGTCGGACATTCAGGCGCTCCTCTCGGCGCGCGGGGCCGGCGGGGCGATCTCCTGGTCCAGCACGGACAGGGCGACCAGCCGGCGCTCCGCGTGGAACTGCAGGTACGCGGACACGATACCGGCCGCCTCACGCCGGGCCAGCGGACCGGCGGTGTCGACGACGGCCCAGTCCCCCGCGGTGAGGGCCGTGAGCAGCGCGAACGTCTCCGGGGCCGGACTGGCCGAGCCCGGGGGCCGGTGCTCGGCGCAGACCGCCCCGCCCAGGGCGACGTTGACCGCGGTGTGCGGACCTGGCGCCCCGCATCGGGCGCAGCGGTCGAAGGTCGGGGCCCAGCCGGCCTGCGTGAGGGTGCGCAGCAGAAAGCTGTGGAGGATCATCCGCGGGTCGTGGGCCCGCCGGGCCAGCGCGGCCAGGGCCCCGTGGAACAGCAGGTACTGGGCGCGTCGGCCGTCGGCGTCGAGCGCGGGAATGCGTTCGACGCCCTCAGCCAGGGCTGCGGCCACCGCGAACGCCTCGTAGTCCGCTGCGACGGCCGTGGCGTACGGGTGGAGCAGCTGCGCCTGGGTGATGGTGTGCAGCTCCCCCCGCCCCCGCGCGACCTGGAGGGTGGAGTGCATGAACGGCTCCACGACGGAGCCGAACCGGGAGGACGACTTCCGCACCCCCTTGGCCACGCAGCGCAGGACGCCGTGCTCGGGGGTGATCGCCTCCACGATCCGGTCCGCCTCCCCCAGGCGGTGGGTGCGCAGCACGATGGCCTCGGTGCGGAACGAGTTCGCCGAGTAGCCGCCGTGCCGCGCGCCGCTCACGCGCGCAGGGACCGGTTGACCGCGGAGACGACCGCCTTGAGGGAGGCCGTGGTGGTGTTGTGGTCCAGACCGACGCCCCAGAGGACGCGGTCGCCCACAGCCGCCTCGACATAGGCGGCGGCCATGGCGGAGCCGCCCTCGGACAGTGCGTGCTCGGTGTAGTCGAGCACGCGGACGTCCTGGCCGTCCTCGCCGAGGATCTTCAGGAACGCGTCGATCGGGCCGTTGCCCTCCGCCGTGCGGGTCTGGGGCTCGTGGTCCACGAAGATCTCCGCGGTCATGCGGAACGCGCCGTTCTCGCCGGACTCGGAGCTCACGGAGCGCACGCGGTAGCGGCCCCACGCCTCCTCCTTGTTCTCCGCCGGGAGGTACTCGTCCTGGAACGCCGTCCACAGGTCGGCGCCGGAGACCTCGCCGCCGTGCGCGTCGGCGAGGTCCTGGATGACGTGGGAGAACTCGATCTGCGCGCGGCGCGGCAGGTCCAGCTTGTGCTCGGACTTGAGCAGGTACGCGACGCCGCCCTTGCCGGACTGCGAGTTCACGCGGATGACGGCCTCGTAGGAGCGGCCGATGTCCTTCGGGTCGATCGGCAGGTAGGGCACGGCCCACGGGATCTCGTCGACGTGCTTGCCGGCGGCGGCGGCGTCGGCCTCCATCGCCTCGAACCCCTTCTTGATGGCGTCCTGATGGGAGCCGGAGAAGGCGGTGAACACGAGGTCGCCGCCCCACGGGGAGCGCTCGGGCACCGGCAGCTGGTTGCAGTACTCCACCGTGCGGCGGATGTGGTCCATGTCGGAGAAGTCGATCATGGGGTCGATGCCCTGGGAGAAGAGGTTCATGCCCAGGGTCACGAGGTCGACGTTGCCGGTGCGCTCGCCGTTGCCGAACAGGCAGCCCTCGATGCGGTCGCCGCCGGCGAGGTAGCCGAGCTCGGCCGCTGCTACGCCGGTGCCGCGGTCGTTGTGCGGGTGGAGGGACAGGATGATCGAGTCGCGGTGCTCCAGGTTGCGGTGCATCCACTCGATGGAGTCCGCGTAGACGTTCGGCGTCGCCATCTCGACGGTGGCCGGCAGGTTGAGGATCATCTGGCGGTCCGTGGAGGCCTCCAGGACGGTGGCGACCTCGTCCGAGATGCGCCGGGCGAACTCGAGCTCGGTGCCGGTGTAGGACTCCGGCGAGTACTCGTAGGTGATCTCGGTGCCCCTGAGCTGCTCCTCGAACTTCTTCACCAGGCGGGCGCCGGACGTGGCGATGTCCACGATCCCGTCCTCGTCCTGACGGAACACCACCCGGCGCTGCAGCACCGAGGTGGAGTTGTAGAGGTGCACGATGGCGCGGTCGGCGCCCTCGAGGGACTCGAAGGTGCGCTCGATCAGGTGCTCCCGGGCCTGGGTGAGGACCTGGATGGACACGTCGTCAGGGATGTGGTCGCCCTCGATGAGCTGGCGGACGAAGTCGAAGTCGGTCTGCGAGGCCGACGGGAAGCCGACCTCGATCTCCTTGTAGCCCATCTGCACCAGGAGCTGGAACATGCGCAGCTTGCGCTCGGGGCCCATCGGGTCGATCAGCGCCTGGTTGCCGTCGCGCAGGTCGACCGCGCACCAGCGGGGGGCCTCGGTGATCACCTTGTCCGGCCACGTGCGATCCGGCAGGTGCACCTCGATCTGCTCGTGGTACGGCACGTACTTCCCGTGCTTCATGCCCGAGGGCTTCTGCAGATTGCGCATGGCGGATCCACCTCTTCGTTCGGCCGCGGGGTCGCCGGGCCTCGTCCTGGTCTCACGGTCCGACCGGTGCACGGCCGGGCCTTGTTCCCCATTCCACACCCGACACGGGCAGTTCTCGACCAATGAGGCCCCGGTCTCACTTTTCGGACACCCTCCGGGTTCACATCCCGAGGCGGTTCAGGTGCTTCGGGTCCCGCTGCCAGTCCTTGGCCACCTTGACCCGCAGGTCCAGGTGGACGGGCGTCCCGAGCATCCGCTCGATGCCCGTGCGCGCCTGGGTGCCGATGGCCCGCAGCCGGGAGCCGCCCTTGCCGATGATGATGCCCTTCTGGCTCTCCCGCTCCACGAACACGTTGGCGTAGACGTCCAGCAGGGGGCGCTCCTCCGGTCGGCCGTCGCGGGGGTTCATCTCCTCCACGACGACGGCCACCGAGTGGGGCAGCTCGTCCCGCACGTCCTCGAGTGCGGCCTCGCGGATCAGCTCGGCGACCATGATGGCCTCCGGCTCGTCGGTCAGCTCGCCGTCGGGGTACAGGGGCGGGCCGTCGGTCAGCAGCTGCGCCAGCACCGACTCCACGTCCTCCACCTGTCGCCCGGCCACGGCCGAGACCGGGACGACCGCGGCGAAGCCGCGCCCGCCGTTCTCCGGACCCAGGACCTCGTCCCCCAGCGCGGTGACGGCCAGCAGCTGCTCGGCCACCCGCTGCGGGTCCGTCTTGTCGGTCTTGGTCACGATCGCCACCACCGGCGTGCGCCGCAGTGCGGCCAGCTGCTGGGCGATGAAGCGGTCGCCGGGACCGATCTTCTCGTCCGCCGGCAGGCAGAAGCCCACCACGTCCACCTCGGACAGCGTCTCCTGGACCAGGGCGTTCAGGCGCTCACCCAGGAGCGTCCGCGGCCGGTGCAGTCCGGGGGTGTCCACCAGGACCAGCTGGAAGTCCGGCCGGTGGACGATGCCGCGGATCGTGTGGCGCGTGGTCTGGGGCTTGGAGGAGGTGATGGCCACCTTCTCCCCCACCAGCGCGTTCGTGAGCGTGGACTTGCCGGCGTTCGGCCGGCCCACGAGGCACGCGAAGCCGGAGCGGTGCCCCTCCGGGACGGCGGGATCGAGCAGCGAGGTCATGGCGTCTCCTCAGTCGGGGTCGGTCGGATCGTGCTGGCGGCGCAGCCGGGCGGGTCGGTCCTCCGTCTCCACCACCTTGAGGCGCGCCACGCGGTTGCGGCGGGGCTCGAGGGTGTCGGCGGTGAGCTCAAGCCCGTGCACCACCACGCGCGAGCCGCGGATCGGCACCCGGCCGAGCTCCTTGGCGAGCAGCCCGCCCACCGTGTCGACGTCGTCGTCCTCGTCCTCGTCCTCCGGGAGCTCGAACTCCTCCCGGAAGTCGCCGATGCCCATGCGGGCGTCCACCGAGTAGACACCGGGGGCGAGCTCCTCGATCTCCGGGCGGTCGGGGCGGTCGTCCTCGTCCCAGATCTCCCCGACGATCTCCTCGATGAGGTCCTCCAGGGTGACCAGGCCGGCGGTGCCGCCGTACTCGTCGACGACGATCGCCACGTGCGTGGACTCCCGCTGGAGCTCCTCCAGAAGCACGGACACGGGCTTGGACTCGGGGACGAAGCGCACCTCGCGCATCACCGCGGTCACCGCGTCCTGGGAGGCGTGGCCCTCGTGGTGCAGGGCGCGGACCGCGTCCTTGAGGTAGAGCATGCCGCGGACGTCGTCCGAGTCCTCGCCGATCACCGGGACGCGCGAGCAGCCCGAGCGCAGGAACAGGTCCAGCGCCTGGCCGAGGGTGTGGTCCGCGTCGATGGTCACCACGTCGGTGCGGGGCACCATCACGGAGCGCACCAGGGTGTCGCCCATGGAGAACACGGACGCGATCAGCTCGGCCTCCGAGTCCTCGAGGACCTCCGCATCGTGGGCGCGCGCGACGACCTCGCGCAGGTGCCGCTCGTGGAAGTCGTCCTCGTCCGCGGCCTCCGCCTCGGTGCGTCGGCGGTCCCGGCCCAGCCGGTCCCCCACCGGGCCGAGCGCCCGCTTCAACCCGTGCACCAGCCCGGCCGTCCGCGCGGCGACGGCGGCCTCGTTGCGCGAGCCGATGGGTCGCGGGCTCCACACGCCCAGCACGGCCGCCGTGCCCACCAGGAGCACGGCGGTGACCGCCAGCGCGGCCCACACCGAGTCCGTCAGGGCGTGCAGGCCGGCCGTGAGGAACATGGCCGCGAACGCCTCGGAGAGGAAGCGCCACACGCGCAGCGCACCGAGGTGGCCGTCCAGGTCGGCGGTGACGTCGAGGATCCGCGAGCCGGGGCGCGTGCGGGCCACGTCCTCGGCGTCCCTGCGGGGCAGGTAGGTGAAGGCGGACTCGGCCAGCGCGAGCACCCAGGTGCACGCCAGGCAGGCCAGGAACAGCAGGACCAGGGACACGGCGGTGGCCATGGGGGCGATCAGTCCTCCACCGTGGGCGCCGGGGCGGGCCGGCCGAGGACCTCGGACACCAGGCGGTCCTGCAGCGCGAACATCTCTGCGCGCTCGTCCTCCTCCATGTGGTCGTAGCCGAGCAGGTGGAGCATGCCGTGCGTGAGCAGCAGGAGCAGCTCGTCGTCCCGGCTGTGGCCGCCGCGGGCGGCCTGCTCCGCGGCCACCTCGGGGCAGAGCACGACGTCACCCAGGACGCCCTCCGCGGGGGACTTCTCGGTGCCCGGGGTGAGCTCGTCCATCGGCAGGCTCATCACGTCGGTGGGGCCCTCCAGGTCCATCCACTCCACGTGGAGCTCGGCCATCCGCTGCGCGTCCACCACCGTCACGGCGGTCTCGGCCAGGGGATGCACGTGCAGCGCCGCGTAGACGTGCCGGGCCATGCCCAGCAGCGCCTCCTCCGGCACCTCCACGCCGGACTCGTTCACGATCTCAACGGCCACGGCCGCTCCTTCCACGCTGGGCCCCGCGCCCGGCGGGGCGGGGGTCCGCTGCGGACCCGGTGCCGCGGGCGCCGTCGTAGGCGTCCACGATGGCGCTGACCAGGGAGTGGCGGACGACGTCGGAGGAGTCGAACCGGACCATCTCGAGCCCGTCGACGCCCTCGAGCACCTCCACGGCCTCCGCCAGGCCGGAGCGGACGCCCCGGGGCAGGTCCACCTGCGAGGTGTCCCCCGTGACGACCATGCGCGCCCCGAACCCGAGGCGGGTGAGGAACATCTTCATCTGCTCGCCCGTGGTGTTCTGGGCCTCGTCGAGGATCACGAACGCGTCGTTGAGCGTGCGGCCACGCATGTAGGCCAGCGGCGCCACCTCGATGGTGCCGGACTCCATGAGGCGCGGGATGGACTCGGGCTCGATCATGTCGTGCAGCGCGTCGTAGAGGGGGCGCAGGTAGGGGTCGATCTTCTCCGACAGCCCGCCCGGGAGGAAGCCGAGCCGCTCGCCGGCCTCGACGGCGGGCCGGGTGAGGATGATCCGCGTGACCTCCTTCGCCTGGAGGGCCTGCACGGCCTTGGCCATGGCCAGGTAGGTCTTGCCGGTTCCCGCCGGACCCAGGCCGAACACGATCGTGGCGCGGTCGATGGCCTCGACGTAGTCCTGCTGGTGCAGGGTCTTGGCGCGGATCTTGCGACCGCGCCCGGAGAGGATCGAGTCCAGGTGGAGCGTGCCCGACGCGCGGCCGGTCTCCCCGTCGCGCACGAGGGACACGACCTGCTCCACGACGTCCGGGGTCACCGGGGCGTCGCGCCGCGCCAGGGAGCGGAGGTCCTCCACGATCCGGCGGGCCTGGGCCACGTGGCGCGGCGGACCGGACATGCCGAGCGACTGGTCCCGGACGGTGACCTCCACGTCCGGGTACACCCCGGCGAGGATCCGCAGCAGCGCGTCGTGCGCGCCCAGGGTGCGGACCATCAGCTCCGCTGACTCGAAGGACACCGACTCCGCTCCGGGCACGGAGACGGGCGGCAGGACGACGTGCGAGGACGGGTCGGACACGATGGGGCGGATCACCTCGGGGTGCGGCGCGGACAGGTACGGGTCAGTCTAGTCGGCGCGCTCACCAGCGGCCGAGGCGGTGCTGGAGCACGGCCAGGGCGGCCGGGCCCGCCGTGGAGGCGCGCAGCACGTGGGGGCCGAGCCGCACCGGCACGGCGCCGGCCGCGGTGCACGCGTCCAGCTCCGCGGGGCTCACCCCGCCCTCCGGGCCGACGACGAGCGCCACCTCCGCGGCCGCCTCCAGGTCCGCGTCCGGGAGACCGCCGAGGCCCAGGTCCGCGTCCTCGTGGAGCACCAGGAGCAGCCGGTCCGGGCCGGCCAGCCCGGCGACCGCCGTGCCCGAGACGACGGGCCGGACCTCCGGGACGCGCGCGCGCCGGGCCTGCTTGGCGGCGGCGCGGACGGTGTCCTCCCACTTCTGGTGGGCCTTGGCGGCCTTCGCCCCCTTCCAGCGCACGATCGAGCGCTCCGCCTCCCAGGGCACCACCGCGTCCACGCCGAGCTCCGTGGAGGCCTGGACCGCCATCAGGTCGCGGTCCCCCTTGGCGAGCGCCTGGACGAGCACCAGCGCGGGGCGGGGGGCGGCGTCGTGCTCCAGCGACTCCACGCGGACCGTGACCGCCGACGGCGCGGCGTCGACGACGACGCACGAGGCCCGGGCGCCGGAGCCGTCCGCCACGAGCACGGACTCCCCCGCTCCGAGGCGCATCGAGGCCGCGGCGTGCCGGGCCTCCGCGCCGGTGAAGGTCACCTCCGCGCCGGGGGCGACGCCGGCGAGCGCACCGGCGTCGAGGAGGAAGAGCGGCGCGGTCACAGGTTCCTCAGGTTCTCGCGCAGCCGGGCGAACATGCCCTTGGACTGCGGCGGGGCGCCGTGGACGACCTCCTCGCCGCGCAGGCCGGCCAGCTGCTCCAGCAGCGCGCGCTGCTCGTCGGTGACGTCCGTGGGCGTGGTGACGACGACGTCCACCTTGAGGTCGCCGCGCCCCGCGCCGCGCAGGCGGCCGACGCCGAGGCCGCGCAGGGTCTCCACGTGGCCCGACTGGGTGCCCGGCTCGATGTCGACCTCCTGGGGGCCGTCGAGGGTCTCCAGGGTCACCGAGGTGCCGAGCGCGGCCGCGGCCATGGGCACGGTGACCGTGGTGGCCAGGTGGTCGCCCTCGCGGCGGAACACCTCGTCCGGGCGCACCTGGACCTCCACGTACAGGTCTCCGTTCGGGCCGCCGCCGGGGCCCGCCTCGCCGCGGCCGGCGAGGTGGATGCGGGTGCCGTCGTCCACGCCGGCGGGGATGCGGATGGTGAGGGGCTGCTGCACGCGCACGCGGCCCTGGCCGGAGCACTCCGTGCAGGGGTGCGGGATGACGGTGCCGAAGCCGCGGCAGACCGGGCAGGTCTCCGCCGCCATGATGGTGCCCAGCATGGAGCGCACCGGGCGCTGGGTCATGCCCTGGCCCTGGCACGTCGAGCAGGTCTCCGGGTGGGTCCCCGGCTCGCAGCAGGTGCCGGAGCACCGCTCGCAGGTGACGGCCGTGTCCAGCTGGAGGGTGGCCTCGCCGCCGAACACCGCGTCCCGCAGCTCGATCCGCGCCGTGACGAGCGCGTCCTGGCCACGCCGGGCGCGGGGCATGGGGCCGCGCCCGCCGCCGGGGGTGCCCGCCGCGTTCATGAAGGTCTCGAAGATGTCCGCGAACCCGCCGAAGCCGGCGCCGCCGAACCCTCCGCCCCCGAAGCCTCCGGCGGTGCCGTTCTCGTTGCCGGTCTGGTCGTAGACGCGGCGCTTGTCCTCGTCGGAGAGCACCTCGTAGGCGTGGGAGATGCGCTTGAACTCCTCCGCGGCCTCCTCCGAGGGGTTCACGTCCGGGTGGTGCTGACGCGCGAGCTTGCGGTAGGCACGCTTGATCTCCTCCGCGGACGCGTCGCGGCTGACGCCGAGCGTGGCGTAGTGGTCGGCCATGGGTCTTCCTCCGGTGGGGTCAGGTTCAGGTGGTCAGGATGCGGGACAGGTACCGGGCGATCGCGCGCACGGCGGCCATGGTCCCGGGGTAGTCCATGCGGGTGGGCCCGATGACGCCGACCTTGGCGACGGCCCCCGGGCCGTAGGCGGCGGCGACGACGGACGTGTCCGCCAGCGACGCCCCGTTCTCGGCGCCGATCCGGACGGAGACGCCGTGGGCGTCCTGCCCCATCTCGGTGAGCAGGCGCAGCAGCACGACCTGCTCCTCCAGCGCCTCGAGGATGGGGCCGATGGACGAGTGGAAGTCGTCCGTGCTGCGTGCCAGGTTGGCGGTGCCGGCGAGCACGATGCGGTCCTGCCGCTCGGCCTCGAGCAGACCGCGGACCGCCCCGACGACGTCGACCGCGGCCGCGCGTCGGGCCGGGGGCAGCCCCTCGAGCGGGGTGTCCAGGACGGCCGCCGCCTGCGCCGGGCCCAGGCCCTCGATGACGGGCAGCAGGACCGCGCGCAGGGCCGCGAGGTCCTCGTCCTGCACCGGCCGGGCAAGTGCCACCGTGCGCTGCTCGATCCGCCCCGTGGAGAGGATCAGCACCACGAGGACGCGCTCGGGGGTGAGCGCGACCAGGTCCAGGTGGCGGACCGTGGAGCCGTCCTCGTGGGGGAACTGGACCACGGCCACCTGTCGGGTGAGCTGGGCGAGGAGCCGGACGGTGGCCTCCATCATGGACTCGGTGTCCGCCTCGGAGTCCAGCAGGGTGCGCACGGCGCGGCGCTCGGCCGCGGAGAGCGGCTTGACCTCGGAGATGCGGTCCACGAAGACCCGGTAGCCCTTGTCCGTGGGGACGCGTCCGGCGGAGGTGTGCGGGGCCACGATCAGCCCCTCCTCCTCGAGGGCCGCCATGTCGTTGCGCACCGTGGCGGAGGAGACGCCCAGGGCGTGGCGCTCGACGAGCGCCTTGGAGCCCACCGGCTCGCGCAGGGACACGTAGTCCTCCACGATCGCCTGCAGCACCTGGAGACGGCGGGGCTGCTCGGTCACGGTGCGCTCCTCTCCTCACGACGACGAGCGGGACCCCGGGCCCCGCGCTGGCACTCACCGGCGCCAAGTGCCAATGCTAGCCATCGGCGGGACGCGCCGCCCGGACCGCGCGCCCCGATTCCGCCTCCGGCGGAGCCGGGCACCTCGCTAGGGTGGCCCGCATGGACTGGAGCAGCTGGGGCCCGGGGGCCCACGAGGACCTCGCCCGCCCCGCCGGACCCACCGCCGTGGAGGCGCCCGCCACCCCGGGGACGGTGGTCGAGGACGTGGCCAGCGGATTCGTCGGGGCCGTGGTGCGTGTGGAGCGCTCCGGCGGCACCCACGTGGTCGTCCTCGAGGACCGACGGGGCGTCCGCCGCGGCTTCCCCCTCGGCCCGGGCTTCTGGATCGACGGCTCCCCCGTCGTGCTCGTGCCCCCGCGGTCGGCCGCCCCGGCGGCCGCCGCCCGCACCGCCTCCGGCTCCCGGCGGGTCGAGGGCGCGCGCGCCCGGACCGCCCGCGCGTCGCGGATCTGGGTGGAGGGCGTGCACGACGCCGAGCTCGTGGAGAAGGTCTGGGGCGAGGACCTGCGCCTCGAGGGGATCGTGGTGGAACCCCTCCACGGCGTCGACGACCTCGCCGGGGCGATCCGCGACTTCGCCCCCGGCCCGGGCCGCCGCCTCGGGATCCTCGTCGACCACCTCGTCGCCGGCTCGAAGGAGGAGCGCCTCGCCGCCGAGGCCATGGCCGTGCCCGGCGCCGCCGGCAACGTCCTGATCCTGGGCCACCCGTACCTGGACGTGTGGCAGGTCATCAAGCCCGCCGTGCTCGGCATCGACGCCTGGCCGGTGGTGCCCCGCGGCCAGGACTGGAAGACCGGCGTCCTCCGCGGCCTCGGCTGGCCCGCGGGCACCAAGGAGGCCACGGGCCTGGGCTGGAAGCGGCTGCTCTCCCACGTGCGGACCTACGCCGATCTCGAGCCCGCCCTGCTGGGCCGGGTGGAGGAGCTGATCGACTTCCTCACCGCCCCGGGGGCCTGACCCGCCGGCCCCGGCGGGGCCGCCACCCCGTCTCCACCCCCTGCGTCTACACTGGGGCAGGCCCCGCCCCGGACGACGCCCGCGGCACCGGGCGGCAGGACGACAGAGGAGCACCGTGGCCACCACCCCCAGCACCACCCCCGCCGGCGAGACCGCGACCCCGCGCCGCGCCGCGGGCGGGAGCGCGGCCCACGAGGCCCCCGCCTGGCTGCGCGACGCCGCCGGCGGCCGCGCGCCCCTCACCGCCAAGCAGGACCGCGACCGCGCAGCCCTGTCCCACCTCAGCCTCGCGTGCGGCCTGCCCGGCCCGCTGGTGATGTGGCTGCTCTATCGGGACCGCGGCCCGTTCACGGCTCAGGAGTCCCGCGAGGCCCTGAACTTCTCCCTCGCGCCCACCCTGCTGATCGTCCTCCTGTTCCTGCTCGGCGGCGTGCCGCTGCTCGGCGGGCTGCTCGCGATCCTCGGCGCCCTGCTGTGGATCGCGCTGGCCCTCTACGGCGTCATGGGCGCCTCCCAGGTGGCGAAGGGCCGGCCCTTCCGGTACCCGTTCAACCCGCGCCTCCTGCGCTGACCCGTCGGCCGAGCCGGGTCCGTCAGAACCCGGCGAGGTCCCGCACGATCCTGTCGTTCCGCAGCCGCCCCTCCAGCGTCGGCACGATCCGACCCCGCAGGGCCGCCGGGCCCTCCACGAGTCCCTCGCCGATGAGCGCCGCCACGCGTCGGCGCAGCTCCTCCGGCTCCAGGGAGCCCCGCACCTCGGACAGGTCCAGCCCCTCCACGGTGCGCGCGGCGAGCATGATCCGCTCCAGGCGGCGTGCCTCGTCGTCGGGCATCTCCCTCCCCACGGCGGGCGTGACGCCCGTGGCCAGCCGCTGCGCGTACGCGGCCGGGTGCTTGGCGTTCCAGAAGCGCGTGCCGGCGACGTGCGAGTGGGCCCCCGGACCCACGCCCCACCAGTCCTGGTCCTCCCAGTAGGCCACGTTGTGACGGGCCCGGTGGACACCGGCCCCGGCCGGGTCGTGCGCCCAGTTGGAGACCTCGTACCAGCGGTACCCGGCGGCGGAGAGGAGCTCGTCCGCCAGCAGGTACTTGTCCGCCTGGTCGTCCGGGTCCACGTCCGCGACCTCGCCGCGGGCCACCTGCGCGCCGAAGCGCGTGCCCTCCTCCACGATCAGCGAGTACGCGCTGACGTGGTCCGGGGCCATCGCGATCGCGGCCTCCAGGGTGGTGCGCCAGTCCGCCAGGGACTCCCCGGGCGTGCCGTAGATCAGGTCCAGTGACACCTCCATCCCGGACGCGCGCGCGGCGGCGACGGCGGCCGGCACGTTCTCCGGGGCGTGCGTGCGCTCCAGCGTGGCCAGCACGTGGGGCACGGCGGACTGCATGCCCACGGACAGCCGCGTGAACCCGCCCGCGGCCAGCTCCGCGACGTACTCCGGGGTGAGGGTGTCCGGGTTGGCCTCGGTGGTCACCTCCGCGCCCTCGGCCAGGCCGAACCGCTCGCGTGCGTGCGCGAGGATCCGCACGAGGTGCTCGGCGGGGAGGAGCGTGGGCGTGCCTCCTCCGACGAACACCGTGTGCAGGGGACGCGCCGGCACCCGCGAGCGCTCGAGGACGCCCGCCGCGAAGTCCAGCTCCGCGAGGGCCGAGTCCACGTAGTCGCCGCGGCCGGCGCCCGGGCCGAAGGACTCGGCCGTGTACGTGTTGAAGTCGCAGTATCCGCAGCGCACCGTGCAGAACGGCACGTGCACGTACAGGCTGAACGTGCGCGGCTCCCCCGTCGCCGACGCCGCGCGGACCGCCGCCACGGAGGCGGGCGGCAGGGCGCCGTCGTCGGGCACGGGCAGGCCCACGGGCAGGACGGAGGGCACTTATTTCTTCGCGGGCTCGGCGCCGTCCGAGGAGAGCGCCGCGATGAACGCTTCCTGCGGGACCTCCACGCGGCCCACCATCTTCATGCGCTTCTTGCCCTCCTTCTGCTTCTCCAGCAGCTTGCGCTTGCGCGAGATGTCGCCGCCGTAGCACTTGGAGAGCACGTCCTTGCGGATCGCGCGGATGTTCTCGCGCGCGATGATCCGCGAGCCGATGGCCGCCTGGATCGGCACCTCGAACTGCTGGCGCGGGATCAGGTCCTTGAGCTTGCCCGTCATCATCACTCCGTAGGAGTAGGCGTTGTCCCGGTGGGTGATCGCGGAGAACGCGTCGACCTGCTCGCCCTGGAGCAGGATGTCCACCTTCACGAGGTCGGCCACCTGGTCGCCGTCCGCCTTCCAGTCCAGGGAGGCGTAGCCCTTGGTGCGGGACTTGAGCTGGTCGAAGAAGTCGAAGACGATCTCCGCGAGCGGGATCCAGTAGCGGATCTCCACGCGCTCCTCGGAGAGGTAGTCCATGCCCTTGAGGTGGCCGCGCTTCGTCTGGCACAGCTCCATGACGGCGCCGATGTACTCCGCGGGCACGATCACGGTGGCGGAGGCCATGGGCTCCTTCACCTCGAGCACCTTGCCCTCGGGGAACTCGGACGGGTTGGTCACGGTGACCACCGTCGTGTCCTCGCGCTTCACCTCGTAGACCACGTTGGGCGCGGTGGAGATGAGGTCGAGGTCGAACTCGCGCTCCAGGCGCTCGCGCACGATCTCGAGGTGCAGCAGGCCCAGGAAGCCCACGCGGAAGCCGAAGCCCAGCGCCACCGAGGTCTCCGGCTCGTAGACGAGCGCGGCGTCGTTGAGCTTGAGCTTGTCCAGGGCGTCCCGCAGGTTCGGGTAGTCCGACCCGTCGATCGGGTACAGGCCGGAGAACACCATGGGCTTGGGGTCCTCGTAGCCGCCGATCTGCTCGGTGGCCGGGCGCGAGCTGTTGGTGACGGTGTCGCCCACCTTGGACTGGCGCACGTCCTTCACACCGGTGATGAGGTAGCCCACCTCGCCCACGGACAGGCCCTTGGTGGGCATCGGCTCGGGTGAGGACACGCCGATCTCCAGCAGCTCGTGCGTGGCACCGGTGGACATCATGCGGATCTTCTCGCGCGGCGAGAGCATGCCGTCCACCACGCGCACGTAGGTGACGACGCCGCGGTAGGTGTCGTACACCGAGTCGAAGATCATGGCGCGGGCCGGGGCGTCGGCCACGCCCTGCGGGGCGGGCAGGCGCTCGACGACGCGGTCCAGCAGCGCCTCGACGCCCTGGCCGGTCTTGCCGGAGACGCGCAGCACGTCGTCGGGCTCGCAGCCGATCAGCGTGGCGAGCTCCGCCGCGTAGCGGTCCGGGTCCGCGGCGGGCAGGTCGATCTTGTTGAGCACGGGGATGATCTCGAGCTCGTTCTCCATGGCCAGGTACAGGTTGGCCAGGGTCTGCGCTTCGATGCCCTGCGCGGCGTCCACGAGGAGGATCGCGCCCTCGCACGCGGCGAGGGACCGGGAGACCTCGTACGTGAAGTCCACGTGGCCGGGGGTGTCGATCATGTTCAGGGCGTAGTTGACCCCGTCCACCTCCCACGGCATGCGCACGGCCTGGGACTTGATGGTGATGCCCCGCTCGCGCTCGATGTCCATGCGATCCAGGTACTGGGCCTTCATCTCGCGCGGCTGGACGACGCCGGTCGCCTGGAGCATGCGGTCGGCCAGGGTCGACTTGCCGTGGTCGATGTGGGCGATGATGCAGAAGTTGCGGATCACCGCGGGATCGGTGGCGGCGGGGACCGGGGGCTTGGACGCCAGGGGCGACACGGGCACATCCTTGATCGGCTCGGGGGCTTCGGACACTGACCGCCCATTCTTCCATGCGCCCGTCGGCCGAGGCGCCGGGGAGCCGCCCGCGCGCGGCGGGGGCGATAGATTCGGGCCATGGCCTTCGACTTCCAGCGCGCCCTCGCCCTCGGCCGGACCGCCCTGCGGCTCGTGGAGCAGGTGCGCTCCATGTCCGGCGCCGGCACGACTCGCGGCGCCGCCCGCTCCTCCCCTGCCTCGCGCGCCGGCCGCCGGCGTCGGGCGGACGCCGAGGAGACGCGCGGGGCGCGCTCCGGAGGCGCCGGCTCCGACCATGCTCTGCTGCCGGACTTCACCGGCCGGGCCCGCGTCGAGTACGCCCCGGTTCCGGGGGCGACGCCCGACCCCGGCGAGGTCGTCTGGACGTGGGTGCCGTTCGAGGAGATGGACGGTCGCGGAAAAGACCGCCCCGTGCTCCTGGTCGGCCGGGACGGCGACCTCCTGCTCGCCCTGATGCTCACGAGCAAGGACCACACCAACGCCGCCCGTCGCGACGCCGACTACGTCGACGTGGGCACCGGACCCTGGGACCGTGGCGGACGCGCCTCGGAGGCCAAGCTGGACCGCATCCTCCGCGTCGACCCGGCCGCCGTGCGTCGGGAGGGCGGGGTCCTGGAGCGCTCGCGGTTCGACGCCGTGGCCGAGGCACTGGCCCGCGCCCAGGGCTGGGACCGCTGACGCCGCCCGACCGCGCCACGCCGGGCCGCCCCGGGATCAGGATGCGGCGGGCCGGATGGTAGGCTCTCCTGCATTGTGTCCGCCGGTCGACGGGCACCCCCGGGACGGTCGCACCATCGGTGTTCCCCACGCCGCTCAGTCATCGGACCCGGGCACCCTCCACGACCCCCTGTACATCCGCGCCGGCGGGACCGCCGAGCGCAGCAGACGAAGGACCCGATTTGGCTAACATCAAGTCCCAGAAGAAGCGCATCCTCACCAACGAGAAGGCGCGCCAGCGCAACGTCGCGGTGAAGTCCGAGCTGAAGACGGCCATCCGCGCCGTGGACAAGGCCGTCGCGGCCGGCGAGCAGGACGCCGCCGTCGAGGCGCTGCGCACCGCCTCCCGCAAGCTGGACAAGGCCGCCTCCAAGGGCGTCATCCACAAGAACCAGGCCGCGAACCGCAAGTCCGGCATCGCCGCCCGCGTGAAGGCCCTCCTCGGCTGATCCACGCACGCCGTGCGCGACGGCCCCCGACCTCACCGGTCGGGGGCCGTCGTCGTCCAGGGGGATCACCACGGGGCCCGGGGCGGCCGGGCACGACTCAGCGGGAGACCGCGGTGGCGACCCGGATGACGGCACGCTCCACGGCGAAGTCCGCGTCCCGCGCGGCGCCCTTGACCTCGGCGTCGGCCTGGGCGATCCACTCCACCGCCCGGGCGATCCCCGCCGGCGTCCAGTGACGGGCCGCCTGCTGGATGAACCGCACCTGGAAGGGCGCCACCCCGAGGATCGACGCCAGCTCGCCCTGACCGGCCCGCGCGTCGATGATGCGGGCCACCTGCCGCGCCTTCACGGCCAGCGCGGACGTGATCATCACCGGGTGCACCCCGGTGGCCAGGGCGTGCCGGGTGAGGGAGACGGCCCGCGCCGCGTGACCTTCCAGCGTCGCGTCCGCCACGGCGAAGCTGGTCGCCTCCACACGCCCGCCGTAGTACGTCTCCACGGTCTGCGGGGTGACGGTCCCCTCGACGTCCTCGATCAGCTGGCGGCAGGCCGAGGCCAGGTCCGTGAGGGAGGCGCCCGTGGCGCGGACCAGGGCGCGCGCGGCGTCCTCGTCGATCCGGCGGCGGGCCTCGCGGAACTCCGCCTGGACCAGGGCGAGCCGGTCCTCGTCCTTTTTCAGGGCGGGGCACTCCACGACGACGCCGGCCGCGGCGACGGCGTCGATCAGCCTCTTGCCGCGGCTGCCGCCGGTGTGCCGGAGCAGCACGGTGACGTCGTCCGCACCGGGGCCCTGGGCGACGAGGCGCAGGGCGTCCTCGAGGAAGGCGTCGTTCATGGACTCCAGCCCGTCCACGCGGATGAGCGTGGGCTCGGCGAACAGCGACGGGCTCGCGGCGAGCGCGAGCTGGCCGGCCTGGTAGTCGGACGCCCGCAGCCGGTGGGTCTCCAGTGAGCCGTGACGCGCCTGCAGCGTCGCGACCACGCGGTCGGCGACCCAGCGGGCCGCATACTCCTCCGGGCCGCGCAGCAGCATCAGCGGCGCGGGCTCGGCCCGGCGCCAGGCCAACGGGTCGACGCCGCGGGCGCCTCGGGCGGAACGGGTGCTGCGTGCGGCGGACATGCCCCCATCCTAGGTCGGGGGCCGGACGGTGTACGGGGTGAGCCGGGCGTCCGGTCCGGGGACGAGCGCCACGGTGCCGTGCCGGTCGGTCCGGAGCACGGGCCCCAGCTCCTCGAGCCCGGCGACCGTGGCCGCCGCCGGATGCCCGTAGGTGTTGTCCGCCCCGACGGAGATGGCCTGGAGGCGGGCCCGCACGCGGCGGGGGACGTCCAGGCCGCCGTTGCGGGCGCCGTGGTGGGCGACCTTGAGCAGGTCGACCCGCGGAGGCGGCGCCGCGTCCGACCGCGTCCCGGCGGCCCAGGCGGCGGAGGCCTCCTGCTCCATGTCCCCGGTGACGAGGGTGGTGACGGGACCGGCCGGCGTCGTCACCGTGACGAGCAGCTGGGCGGAGGAGTCGTTCTGCTCGGCGGCGCGCGGGTCGGCCAGCAGGACCCGCCAGGCGACGTCGCCGGCACGGCCCTCGTCGCCTGTCGTCAGGGGCGCGGAGCCCGCGGGCGCGTCCAGTCCGGGCTCCTCCCCTCCTCCTCCCCCGGAGCCGGACCACGCCCCGTGGCGCACAGCCGCGGCCGCGCGGGGCCCGGACAGCCCGGGAGCGCCGGCGGCGTGGTCGGCGTGGAGGTGGGTCAGCAGCAGGGCGTCGACGCGCTCGATGCGGAGGTCGTCCAGGCAGCGGGAGGCCGCCGCGGGGTCCGGGCCGGCGTCCGCGACCACGGCCGAGCCCGGCCCGGAGCGGAAGACGGTCATGTCCCCCTGGCCGACGTCGCAGACGGCCACCGCCCACCCCTCCGGCACGGTGCCGGCCGGGCGCGGGACGAGCACGGCGGCCGCCGCCCCCGTCGCGGAGGCGGCCAGCACGGCGGCGAGCACGACGCGGGCGGGGACCCTCACGCGGGCGTCCCGGGCGGACCGCCCCACCCGCCGGACGGGGGCCGTCGGCCGGCGTTCGAGGACGAGGACGGCGTGGAACCCCGCCAGCGTGGCGGCGGTCAGCAGCGCCCCCAGCGCGATGCCGAGCGCGCCCTCCGGCCAGGGCCGCACCGCACCCGGCGCCGCGGAGGCCGCCGTGGCCGTCATACCGATCCACGCGGCCGGCCACTGGACGGTCCACAGCAGCGGGGCGGCCGCCCACGGTGCGGGCACGACGAGCGCGGCGGCGAGCGTTCCCAGGACCGTCACCGGCGCCACGGCCGGCGCGGCCACGAGGTTGGCGGGCACCGCCCAGAGGCTCACCGTTCCCGTCATGGCCAGCAGGATCGGCTGGCAGGCCAGGTGCGCGGCGAGGGTGACCGCGAGCGACGAGGAGAGCCCCCGCGCCGCCAGGTCCGGCAGGACGCGGCCCAGTCGGCCGTGCAGCCACCGGTCCACGGGCGCGGCGACCAGGACGATGCCCGCCGTCGCGGCCAGGGAGAGGTGGAAGGCGACCTCCCCCGCCAGGTCCGGGACGGCCACCAGCAGCAGCGTGCCGCCGGCGCAGAGCAGCCCGAAGGCCTGGCGACCGCGGCCCAGGAACACCGCCAGGGCTCCGAGGGCTCCCATCACCGCCGCCCGCAGGACGGACGGCTCCGGCCCCACCACCAGGACGAACACCCCCAGGACGGCGAGCCCCGCGCCCAGGACGACGCCACGCGGGCAGCGCAGGGATCGCAGGACCAGGGCGACCGTCCCGAGGAGCAGGGCGCAGTTCGCCCCGGAGACCGCCGAGAGGTGCGACAGCCCGGCGTCCTTCATGGCCTGGTCCGTCTGCTCCGACTGCGCCGTGCGGTCCCCGAGGACGAGCCCGGGCACCAGTTCCGGGGCCAGGCCGACGCCGTCCGCCGCCGCCTCCCGGAATCGGGCGCGCAGCACGTCCCGGCCGGTGGGGCCGGAGGAGGCGGCCGTTGAGCCTTCCCCGCAGCCGTCCGACTCGGGAGCGGCCCGTGCCGCGAGGAACAGGGCGCCGTCCGCCGGCCTCGGCTCGGCGACGACGCACAGCACCTCCGCGCCGTTCGCGGCGGCGTCGGGGCTCCCCGTTCCGGTGAGTGTGGCCTCCGCGGGAGGCGTGAGGGGTCGCAGCGGGTGCCCGAACCGCTGCACCGTCACCGGACGGGTCCACGAGGGGCCGAAGCGGGAGTCCTCGGCGGTCGCCGGGCCCTGGGCAGTGACCTCGAGGCGGACGGGCCCGCCGGCATCGACGGTCTCGATCCATCCGACCTGCTCGCGTCCTGATCGTTCGACGGCGATGTGCTGGACGAGCACGGCTCCACAGAGTCCGGCCAGCACGACGGCGGTCGCGGCGCCCGTGCGGACGCGGGACGAGCCGGTGCGCCGAATCCGGAGGCGCAGGGTCAGCGTCACCGCCGCCAGGGCGGCGCACCCGAGCGACACCGCGGCCGCCGTCGACGCCGGCCAGGTGGGAGCCGCCTGACCCAGCACGAGGCAGAGCAGCAGCGCTGGAACCCACCGGGCGTCGACCGGTCCGGCGGGCCTCACACCGCACCACGAGGGTGTCGCTCCCGCCTCACCACGTGACGTGGTCCTTGAGCCGGTCGAGAGTGGCCGGGCCGATGCCGGGGACCGCGTCGAGGTCCTGCAGCCCGCTGAAGGGTCCGACCGATTCCCGCTGGGCGATGATCTTCTCGGCCGTGGCCGGGCCGACTCCGGGCAGGGTCTGCAGGGCGGCGAGGTCGGCCGTGTTCAAGTCCACCGTGGCCGGCCCGCCTCCGGAGCCGTCCGCCGCACTCGCGCCCGACCCGGTGCGCGGCGTCGGACCGCCGTCCGGAGCCTCACCCGCCACGGCCGCAGGCTCGACGGCGGTCTGCGCGTCCGGCACCACGACCTGCTGACCGTCCACGACGGGCGCGGCGAGGTTGATCCGGTCGGTGCGGGCGAGTTCGCGGGCGCCGCCCGCGGCGGCGACGGCGTCGGCCACCCGGGCCCCCGCGGGCAGCTCGACGACGCCCGGGCGTCGCACCTGGCCGACGACGTGCACCCGGACGCGTCCCGAGGGGTTCGCGGCCGCGGCGGACCGCCCGCCGCCGTCCTGGCCCTCGGGGGTCGCCGCCGTCGCCCCGAGGGGAGCGGCGCTTGCCTCGTGGGCCGCGGACCCCGCGGCCGAGGCCGGGCCCACCGCGCCCGCGGGCACGGCGTCGGGCGGGGCCGGCGCCGTCAGCCAGGCCACCAGCCACCAGGTCAGCCCGAGGATCGCGACGAGCGTCAGTCCGGCACCGGCGGTGCGCCACCGCAGCAGGGGGCCGCGGGGCGGCGGGTCCTCCCAGTCCGGCTCGTCGACGGCGGGGGTCAGGGTCTTCGTGTCCATGCGCCCAGCCTGGCCACCGCGCGGGTGCGCCCACCCGATGCCTCAGGGGTTCGGTGGAGGGATGGAATGGTCAGTTCGCCTGTGCAGGAGAGGACGAGGTCGACGGGACCGGTTCGAGGGGGCTCACGACGACGGCCAGCGTCCCCAGTCCCAGATGCGCGGCCAGGACCGCCGGCAGCGGGACGACGGGGACAGGCGTGGCGGAGGCGGACTGCAGGCGCTCCGCCAGCGCCGTTGCACCGGCCGGATCCCCGTACTCGTGCACCGCGATCCGCGCGGGGCCACCGGCCGCGCGCTCCCGGGCGAGGTCCACCATGCGCTCCAGGGCGCGGGGGCTCGTCCTCGCGCGGTCCACCAGGTGGACGGATCCGTCCTGGAGGCCCAGGACGGGCCGGACCTGCAGCAGCGCCCCCAGCAGGGACGGCACGGCCCCGATCCGACCTCCGCGGCGCAGCTGCTCCAGGTGGGGCACGGTGAACAGGACCGAGCTCTGGTCCGCGCATGCCTGGGCGATCGCCGCCACCTGGTCCAGGGGCCGTCCGAACCCGGCCTCCACGGCGGCGTCGAGGACGGCGTGCCCCAGCGCCAGGCCGGCGGTCCTCGAGTCGAGGACGACCACGGGGACGGGGGCGTCGGCCGCCGCGAGCCGCGCGGCCTCGACCGTGCCGGACAGCTCCCCGGACAGGTGGACGGACAGGATCCGCGCGCACCCGGCCCGGGCCAGGTCGGCGTAGGCCGCCCGGAACGCCCCCGGGGCGGGGCGCGACGTCCGCACCGGCGTCCCTGCGGCGAGGGCGAGCTGGAGCTCCAAGTCGAGGTCGGCGTCGCCCTCCACGTGGATCTGCTCCCCCACCATCACCGGGAGGGCGACCTGCCGGATCCCGGCGGCGAAGGGGTGGGCGAAGACCTCGACCGGCAGGGCCGCCGCGGAGTCGGTGACGATGCCCGTGCGGTCCCGTCGGGCCGGCTTGAGCCCGTAGCGGGCGCGGCCCACGAGCTGCCCGCGGCGGGCGCGCAGCCGCTCCACCGCGTCCTCGAGCCACTGGGAGGTGCTCGCCATGGCCGGGTCCTCCTCGTCGTCGTCGTCGATGGGAGCGGGCCGGGCCCCGAGGACCCGGCCCGCCCAGTGTGCCGGTGCGGTCAGCGGATGACCAGGTTGACCAGCTTGGGCTCGCGCACGATCACCTTGACGATCTCCGCGTCGCCGATGAACGCCCGGACCTTGGCGGACGCGCGGGCCGCGGCCTCGAGGTCCGCGGCGGAGACGTCCGCCGGCACCTGGAGCTGATCGCGGACCTTGCCCTTGACCTGGACGACGGCGGTCACCGTGTCCTCGACGAGCAGCGACTCGTCCACCGCGAGCCAGCCGGCGCGGACCACGGAGGGCTCGTGGCCGAGCATGGCCCACATGTCCTCGGCCACGTAGGGCGCCACCAGGGACAGCAGGATCGCGACGGCCTCGGCCGCCTCGCGGACGGCGGGGTCGCCGGCGCCGGCGCCGCCGTCGATCTCCTTGCGGGTGGCGTTCACCAGCTCCATGGTCTTGGCGACCACCACGTTGAACTTGTGGTCCTCGACGAGGGCCGCGGCCTCGTGCACGGTGCGGTGGGTGACGCGGCGCAGCGCCGCCGAGCCCTGGGCCGGGTCGCCCGCCGGGGTGCCGGCGGCGCGCACGTCGCGGGCCAGCCGCCAGGCGCGGGCGAGGAATTTTCCGGCCGCGGCCGGGGCGACGTCGGCCCAGTCCACGTCGTCCTCCGGCGGGGAGGCGAACACCATGGTGGTGCGGACGGCGTCGACGCCGAACTCGTCCAGCTGCTGGCCGAGGTCCACGCCGTTGCCCAGCGACTTCGACATGGCCTTGCCGCCGTTGAGCACCTGGCCCTGGTTCAGCAAGGCGCGGAAGGGCTCCGTGAAGGGCACGAGCCCCAGATCGTGGAGGGCCTTGGTGAAGAACCGGGCGTAGAGCAGGTGCAGGATGGCGTGCTCGACGCCGCCCACGTACTGGTCGACGGGCAGCCAGGTCTTCACCAGCTCCGGGTCGAAGACCTGCTGCTCGTCCCACGGGGACGCGTAGCGGAGGAAGTACCAGGACGAGTCCACGAAGGTGTCCATCGTGTCCGAGTCCCGGCGGGCCGGCGCCCCGCACTCGGGGCACGGCACGTTCACCCACTCCTCGGCGGCGGCCAGCGGCGACTGGCCCTTGGGGGCCAGCTGCCCGCCCTTGAGGTCCGTGGGCAGCAGCACCGGCAGCTGGTCCTCGGGGACCAGCACCTCGCCGTGCTCGGGGCAGTGCACCACGGGGATGGGGGTGCCCCAGAAGCGCTGACGGGAGAGCAGCCAGTCGCGCAGGCGGTAGGTGGTGGTGCCGCGGCCGGTGCCGCGCTCCTGGACGATCTCGATGGCACGGGCGATGCCGTCGGCCTTGGACAGGCCGTCGAGCTCGCCCGAGTTCACCAGGGTGCCCTCGCCGGTGGTGGCGACGCCGGAGACCGCCGGGTCCTCCTCACCGGTGTCCACGACGGTGCGCACCGGCAGGTCCATGGCCCGGGCGAAGTCCAGGTCGCGCTGGTCGTGCGCGGGCACGGCCATGATGGCGCCGGTGCCGTAGTCGGCCAGCACGTAGTCGGAGGCCCACATGGGGAGCCGTTCACCGGTGAGCGGGTTGACGGCATGACGGCCCAGGAACACGCCGGTCTTCGGGCGGTCAGTGGCCTGACGCTCGATGTCCGAGGCCTTCTTCAGCTCCTCGCGGTAGGCCTCGAGCGCGGCGCGGTGCTCGTCGTCGACCAGCTCGAGGGCCAGGGGCGCGTCGGCGGCCACCACCATGAAGGTGGCGCCGTGGAGGGTGTCGGGGCGGGTGGTGAAGACGGTGACGGCGGGACCGTCCTCCACCTGGAAGTCCACGTGGGCGCCCTCGGAGCGGCCGATCCAGTTGCGCTGCATGGCCAGCACGCGCTCGGGCCAGTGCCCGGTGAGCTGGCCCATGTCGTCGAGCAGGGCATCGGCGTACTCGGTGATCCGGAAGTACCACTGGTTCAGCTCGCGCTTGGTGACCTCGGCCCCGCAGCGCTCGCACTTCCCGTCCACGACCTGCTCGTTGGCGAGCACGGTCTGGTCCTGGGGGCACCAGTTGACCGGGGAGTCCTTCCGGTACGCCAGGCCCTTCCTGTACAGCTGCTGGAACAGCCACTGGGTCCAGCGGTAGTACTCGGGGTCCGAGGTGTGCAGCTCGCGCGACCAGTCCACCGCGATGCCGTAGCGCTGGAAGGAGCGCTTCTGGGTCTCGATGTTCGCGTAGGTCCACTCGGCGGGGTGCGCGTTGCGCTTGATGGCGGCGTTCTCCGCGGGGAGGCCGAAGGAGTCCCAGCCGATCGGGTGGAGGACGTCGTAGCCGCGCTGCAGCCAGTACCGGGCCAGGACGTCGCCCATGGCGAAGGCCTCGGCGTGGCCCATGTGGAGGTCGCCGGAGGGGTAGGGGAACATGTCGACCACGGTGCGGGTCGCGGACCCGTCGCCGCGCGGCGTGAAGGTGCCGGCCTGCTCCCAGTACCCGGCCCAGCGCGCCTCGACCTCGCTGAACGCATACTCGGCGTCCTCGGGGACCTGGGGGGTGGCCGGTGCGGCGCTCTCGGGGGTCTGGCTCACGGTGGTTCGTGTCCTCACGCAGTCGGGGTGCTCGGATGCTGGGCGCCCGGCACGATGGCCGGTGCGGCAGGCCCGACCATCCTACGGCGGCGGCCGCCCGGGACCGCCACCACGACGACGGCCCCCCGCACGACGTCGTCGTCCGGGGGGGCGGTGGGTCGGCGCGGTTCAGCCGCGGGCGGCGGCCGACCCGTCCGCGCCGCCGTGGTCGGCGCCGCCGCGGCCGACGGTCTCGTCGGCGGCGGGGAGGAGGTCGGGGTCCTCGGCCTCGATGACGGCCACCGCGTCGGCCTCCATCATCTCCTTGACGGTCTCGGTCGGGGCGACGGACTCCTCCGCGGTCTCCTGCAGGATCACGGCGTGCTGCCGCGTGAAGGTCTTCTCCGGGTGCTCGCGCAGGCGCAGCAGCGCGAGGAGGCGCAGGCGCAGGCCCGACTCGGCGGCGATGTCATCGCGGTGGGCGGCCCACCAGACGAGGAGCACGACCGCCAGCACGATGCCCAGATAGCCCAGCGCAGGGTAGACGTAGTTCATGAGGTCGCCGAACCCGAGGAAGCTCACGGCGAAGGCCGCGAGGGTGACGCCGACGAACGTGGGGCGGTAGAGGCCGGGGCGCTCCGCGGTCAGGCGGCGGCCGAGGGCGTAGAACATGCCGATGGCGGTGTTGTAGATCATCAGGTAGATGACCACCACCATCGCCCAGCCGAGTGCCGGGTGGATCGACGCGAAGAGCTGGAGCATGGGCACGTCCGCGGTGCCGAGTTCGGCGTAGCCGAGGTACAGGAGAACGGAGGCCAGCACCAGCAGGACCGTGTACACGACGCCGCCGACCAGGCCGCCGACGAAGGCGTCGCGCGGGCTCGAGATGGAGCCGCCGATGACGACGCACATGGAGACGGCCATGACCACGACGAGGCCGAAGTAGTTGATCGAGGACAGCCACCACGGGGACACCGGCGTGACGGCCTGCACGGCCAGGGAGTCGTTCACGGTGAAGGGGCCCTCGTGCGTCGCCACGACGTAGGCGAAGCCGGCGACCACCGCGATGATGATCAGCGGCGTGATCATGCCGATGATCGCGGAGACCTTCTCGACGTCGAGCATGCCCGTGACGATGACCATGGCCGTCATCAGCGCGGCGCCCGCCCAGACGGGCCACCCGAGCTGCTGCGCCAGGGTCGAGCCGGCGCCGGCGAGCATGACGAAGCCGATCGCGAACAGTGTCACGGTCACCACGGCGTCGAGGATCCTGGCCATCACCGGGTGCGAGACGCTGCGGAACACGACCTTGTGGTCCGCGGCCAGGAAGAGGCTGCCGAGCTGGAGGGCCACGGCGCCGCCCACGGCCACCAGGACGCCGGCGAGCAGCGCGCCCCCGATGCCGACCTCCCCGAATCCGACGAAGTACTGGATGACCTCGGCCCCGGTGGCGAAGCCCGCTCCGACCAGGAGGCCGACGAAGGCGAGGGCGAGCTGGACGGATCTGAGGGCGGCGGACTTCTGCACGCGGGTGCCTTTCGTGGGGTGCGGGGACGATCCACGACGGGCGCGCTCGCCGCGGCGCGGACCCGTCCACGCTAGGCGTACCGGCCGGCAGCGGACAGGATCCCCGGACGTGGAGTCCGTCACGGCGGGGCACCTCACTACGCTGGCCCCATGCCCGCACCCCACGACGCCGACCCGGCCTCCCCCGCCGGGCCCCGCCCGATCCGGCCGTGGCACCGGCTCCGCATCCCGGCACCGACGGCGCCCCCCCGCGCCCTGACGGGGCACGACGTGCGCGTCCCCCGTCGGCGGGACGTCGCCGTGCCGGACCCGATCAGCGGCGCGCCCCTCTCGGTCGCGGTGTGGCAGCACGACGCCGCGCCGTCGTCGGGCGCCCCCGTGGCCGGCGCCGCGCGCCCCCACCTGGTGTTCGTGCACGGGTTCCGCGGGGACCACCACGGCCTCCAGCTGCTGGCGGACTGCCTGCCCGAGTTCGGCGTCTCCTCCGTGGAGCTGCCCGGATTCGGCGCCTCCGATCCCTTCCCCGACGCCGAGCACACGGTGGCCCACCACGCGGACGCGCTCGCCGCCGCCGTGGCGGCGCTCGGCCTGGACGCGCCGCCGGTGCTGGTGGCGCACTCCTACGGCACCGTCGTCGCGGCGCACCTCGTGCAACGGGATTCCGGCGCCTGGCCCGCGCTCGCGCTCCTCAACCCCATCGCCGAGCCCGCCCTGGACGCGTCCGGCTCGCGCGCAGACCGGCTGCTGGCCGGCGTCGCGGAGGCGTACTACGAGGCGGCGGCGCGCCTGCCGGAGCGGGTGAGCCGGCGGCTGCTCGGCGCGCCGCCCGTGGTGTGGGTGACCACGCAGGCGATGTCGCGCACGCGGGACAGGGACGTCCTGGCCTACACCCATGACCAACACCGGCGCTTCTTCTCCGGCTTCGCCTCCGCCCGCATGCTCTCCGAGTCCTACCGCGCCTCGAGCACGGGCACCGTCGCGCAGGCGGCGGACCGCCTGGACCTGCCGGTCCTGCTCGTCGCCGGCCGCGAGGATCCCCTGGGCTCCGTCGCGGCGCAGGAGGCGCTCGCCGCGCGGATCGCCGCCGCGGGCGGCGTCCCGGAGCTCCACGTGCTGGACGGCGTCGGACACCTGCTCCACTACGAGCGGCCGGCCGCGTGCGCGCGACTGCTGCGGGAGTGGCTCGCCGCCGGCTCCTGACGCACCCCTGACTCCCGGCCCGGAGGCGTCAGAGCACGCCCGGCGGGTCCAGGCGGACCCGGACGGCGGAGCGCTCGCGGCGCGCGCTGGCGGCGGAGCGGGCCACCCGCAGGGCGTCCACGGTGGCCGCCGACGCCGCCCAGGGGAACAGCAGCAGCGCGCGCGAGCGGGACTCGTCCGCGACGTCCGGCACCGGGCCGATCCACGGCAGGGGTGTCGCGTCCCCGGGCCGGGCCTCCACGTCGAGGTCCAGGGAGGGGTCCGCGTCCGGGCCGACGCGCCGACGCTCGCGCCGCGCCGCCTCCACCAGCGCGAGGTACTCGGCGACGGCGCCCGCCTCCCCCGTGACCTCGGCAAGGCGGCCGGCGGGCGGCAGGTGGAGCTCGCGGCGCTCCGCCAGCAGGTGCCCGGCGAACCCCTGGGGGTCGCGGCGCACGAGGGCGCCGACGGCGGCGTCGTGCTCGGCGGTGACCACCACGGTCCCGCCCTCGGCGGCCGGGCGCACCAGTGAGGCCGCCGCGAGCCAGCGGGTCAGGACGCGCACGGGCACGTCGAGGCCCTCGCGCTGCAGCTGGGCGTCGCCGTCCAGCAGCAGGGCGGCCGCGTAGCCGCCGCGGGCGTGCGGCTCCGCGCCCACGGTGGCCACCACGAGGGCGGGACCCTCCCCGACCTCGCCGAGCCGGTGGTCCGCCGAGGAGGAGTGGACGGGGACCTGGGGGAAGGCACGGCCCAGCTCCTCTGCGGTGCGGTCCACGCCGCGGACCCCGGCGCGCAGGCCGGTGAACCCGCACTCGGCGCAGTGGAAGTCCCGCTCGCGCGTGCCGCACCAGCGGCAGGCCAGCTCGCCCCGCTCGGCGGACCGTCGGTCCCGGAAGGCCAGCGGTCCCGCGCACACGCGGCAGCGGGCGGGGGTGCGGCACCGCCCGCACACGACGGCGGGGATGAATCCCGCGCGGGCCACCTGCACCAGGACCGGGCCGGGCGTCGGCCCCGAGAGCGCCTCCCGCGCGGCGGCCCACGCCGCGTGCGGCAGGCGAGCCCGCCGGGCGAACGGGTCCCGGGCGGACTCCCACGAGTCCGCCGACGCCACGATGCGGGGGCTCGCCGCCCGCTGCGACGCGCGGTCGGCGGAGACCTCCAGGAGCCAGCCGTGCTCCACCAGCCGCTGCACGGGCACGGACCGGGACGGGCCCGCGAACAGGAGCGCGCTGCCGGACTGCCGGGCGCGCTCGAGGGCCACCTCCCGGACGTGGAAGTACGGCGCGCGCGGCTCGGCGTGGGCGTCGTCTCCGTCGTCCCACACCACCACCAGGCGGAGATCCTGCACGGGCGCCCACGCGGCGGCGCGGGTGCCGGCGACCACCCGGGCCAGGCCGGTCAGCGCGCGCAGGTGGGCCCGGTACCTCGGGGTGTTGCCGTCCTCGGAGCCGACCCGCACGAACCCGTCCTCACCCAGCTCGCGGGCGAGGGCCGCGCTGAGCCGGTCGAGGTCCCGGTGGTCGGGCACGAGGAGGAGCACTCCCCCGCCGGCACGGGAGACGGCGGTGGCCAGCGCGGCGAGCGCGGAGGACTCGTCCCAGTCCCCCACGCGGCTGGGCACCACGGCGGCCGCCCGGACGGGGTCACCGGCCACGGCGGACGCCACGAACGCCGTGCCCCCCGTGAGCTCCTCCCACACCAGGCGGGCGTGCGGGTCCGCGACGACCCTCTGAACGGGGTGGTCGACCTCCGGGCCGGACGCGAGCTCGGCGAGCACCTCCTTCTCCACGCTCACCACCCGCGGCGGCACGGCGGAGCGCAGGACGTCGGAGACGACGCCGGCCTGACGGGCGGCCACGGCGCGGGCCACGGCCAGGACGTGCTCGGTGAGCGGGGGCACCGCCGTCAGGACGCCGGCCAGCTCGGTGAGCCGGGCGTGGGTGGCCGGCGCGGCGACCCGCTCGACGAGCCAGCCCGTCGTCTCGCGGCCCCCGAAGCGGACCGAGACGCGGGAGCCGGGCACCGCCCGCTCGTCGAGGGCGGGCGGGACCAGGTAGTCGAACTCCCGATCCAGGTGGGGAACGGGGCTGTCCAGCAGCACGCGGGCCACCGGGTCCTCGGGCCACCCGTCCGGGGACTCGGGCAGCCGCGGCCGCTCCTCAGGCTCGGCGAGCGCGAACAGGGCGTCCGTGGCGGATCACACCCCCGCGGCGCGGCGGAGCTCCTCCACCTTGTCCGTCCGCTCCCACGTGAAGTCGGCGTCGTCCCGGCCGAAGTGGCCGTGCGCGGCGGTCTTGCGGTAGATCGGCCGGAGCAGGTTGAGCGACTTCACGATGGCGGCGGGGCGCAGGTCGAACACCTCGTTCACGGCCGCGATGATGGTCTCCTCGGGGACGGCGTTCGTGCCGAAGGTGTCCACGTAGAGGCCCACGGGGCGGGCGGAGCCGATCGCGTAGGCCACCTGGAACTCGGCGCGCTCGGCCAGGCCGGCGGCGACGACGTTCTTGGCCACCCAGCGCAGGGCGTAGGCCGCGGAGCGGTCGACCTTGGACGGGTCCTTGCCGGAGAAGGCGCCGCCGCCATGGCGGGCCATGCCGCCGTAGGTGTCCACGATGATCTTGCGGCCGGTCAGGCCGGCGTCGCCCACGGGGCCGCCGATGACGAACTTGCCGCCCGGGTTGATGATGAACCGGGCGTTCGAGACGTCCAGGCCGGAGCGCTCGATCACGGGGCGGATCACGTGCTCGGCGACGTCGGCGCGCAGCTGCTCCTGGGTGACCACGTCGTGGTGCTGGGTGGAGACCACCACCGTCTCGACCGTGCGGGGGCGGTGGTCGGCGTCGTAGCCCACCGTCACCTGCGTCTTGCCGTCCGGCAGCAGGTACGGCATGGGGGTGTTCTCCTGGCGGCGCACGGCGGTGAGGCGCTCGGAGAGGCGGTGGGCCAGGTAGATGGGGGTCGGCATGTACGACGGCGTCTCGTTCGTGGCGTAGCCGAACATGATGCCCTGGTCGCCGGCGCCCTGCTCGTCGACCTCGTCCGCCGAGCCCTGCTCGCGCGCCTCGAGGGACCGGGAGACGCCCGCGAAGATGTCCGAGGACTGCTGGCCGATGGAGACGTTGACGCCGCACTGGGCCCCGTCGAAGCCGTTGGCCGACGAGTCGTAGCCGATGTCCAGGATGGTCTCGCGCACGATGTGCGGGATCTCCACGTACGCCGACGTGTTCACCTCGCCGGCCACCTGCACCAGGCCGGTGGTGGAGAGCGTCTCCACCGCGACCTTCGCGGAGGGGTCCGCCGCCAGGATGGCGTCGAGGATCGCGTCCGAGATCTGGTCGCACATCTTGTCCGGGTGACCGGAGGTGACGGACTCGGAGGTGAACAGGCGCAGGTCTCCGCCCCCGACGCCGCGGTACGGCTGGGCGGCGGCGGACGGGCTCGGCGTGGGGGTGTCGCTCATGCCGACCATCCTAGGTCAGCGTCCGGGGGCCCCTCCGGCCTCCCGACTCGCCAGGACACGCTCCAGCGCCTCGACGACGGCGGCCGCCGCCTCCGCCTTGGAGCCGGTTCGGGTGACGGGCTCGGCGCCGTCCGCGGAGAGCACCGTGACCTCCGTGGCGTCCTGGCCGAAGACCTTGCCGCCCCCGACCTCGTTGACCACGAGCAGGTCGCAGCCCTTCCGGGCCAGCTTGGCCCGGCCGTATTCCAGCGGTGTGGTGTGCTCGTCCCCGGTCTCGGCGGCGAATCCGACGATCACGGGGGCCATGGGGCCGCCCGCGTCCCGGGTCTGCACCGCCGTGGCGAGCACGTCCGGGGTGCGCTCGAGGACGATGGTGGGGGCCCCGCCGTCGTCCGTCTTCTTGATCTTGGACGTGGCCACCTGGGCCGGCCGGAAGTCCGCGACGGCGGCCGCCATGATGAGCACGTCGGCGTCGGCGGCCTCCGACAGGACGGCCTCCAGCAGCTCCTGCGTGGACTCCACCGCGGTGACCTCCGTGCCCGCGGGCGGCTCCACGGACATGGGCCCGGCGATGAACCGGACCCGGGCCCCGGCGGCCAGGACGGCCTCGGCGAGGGCCGCGCCCTGCTTGCCGGAGGAGCGGTTGCCCAGGAAGCGGACGGGGTCGAGGGCCTCGCGCGTGCCGCCGGCGGAGATCACGACGGTGCGTCCGGCCAGGGGCGACGCGGCTCCGGGCTCCGCCGCGGTGACCGCGGCCTCGCGGCCCGCACGACCCCCGGCGCGGGCGGCGGCGTCCTGGGCCTCGGCCCAGATCCGGGCGGGCTCGGGCAACCGGCCGGGGCCGGAGTCCGCACCGGTGAGGCGCCCGGAGTCCGGCTCGATCACGTGCACCCCGCGCTCGCGCAGCAGCGCGACGTTGGCCACGGTGGCGGGGTGCCGCCACATCTCGGTGTGCATGGCGGGCGCCAGCACCACCGGGCACGTGGCGGTGAGGAGGACGTTGCCCAGCAGGTCGGGGGCCATGCCGGCGGCGGTGCGCGCGAGCAGGTCGGCGGTGGCCGGGGCGACGACGACGAGGTCGGCCTCCCGCCCCAGCCGGACGTGGGAGACCTCCGGGACGTCGGTGAACGTGTCCGTCCGCACCGGACGGCCGGAGAGCGCCTCCCACGTGGGGGCGCCGACGAACCTGAGGGCGTTGTCGGTGGGCACCACCGTGACGCCGTGGCCGGCCTCCTTCATGAGGCGCAGGAGCAGCGCGGCCTTGTACGCCGCGATGCCCCCGCCGACGCCGAGCACGACCTCCATCAGCGGATCAGGCGTCCTCGTCCGCGACGTCCGCGCCGGAGAGGATGTCCTCGACGGCGTCGTCGTCCCCCGTGGTGACCGGGGCGCCGTACTCCTCGGGGGACACGCCCTCGACGGTCGGCTCGGCGACGAAGGGGTCGTCGTCGCCCGGCAGCGCGAAGTCGCCGAACTCCTCCTCGGCGAGCTCGATCGCGGGCTCCACCGCGGCGGTCTCGGCCATGACCAGCATGTCGGACTCGATCTCGCGCATGGCGATGGACAGCGGCTTCTCGTTCAGCTGGGTGTCCACGAGGGGGCCGACGTACTCGAACAGGCCCTCGTGCAGCTGGGAGTAGTAGGCGTTGATCTGGCGGGCGCGCTTGGCGGCGAACAGCACCAGGGCGTACTTCGAGTCCACCCGCTCCAGGAGGGAGTCGATGGGCGGGTTGACGATGCCTTCGTACTGATCGGTCACGTAGGTCTCCAGTGTCTGCTCTCGGGTGGTCTTCTGGCCGTGCGCCGGAACGCACGGGGCGGCCCGTCAGGCGGAGGCGGGGGCGTCATGGGGGTCGATCCCCATGAGCTTCACGAGCTCCGCGGCGGCGCGCTCGACGGCGTCGTTCACGACGACGGCGTCGAACTCCGGCTCGGCGGCGAGCTCAAGTCTAGCCGTTTCCAGCCGGCGGCGCTGTTCCTCCGGGCCCTCGGTGCCCCGGCCGACCAGCCGGGAGACGAGCTCGTCCCACGACGGCGGGGCCAGGAACACGAACGTGGCCTCCGGGAGCGTCCGGCGCACCTGGCGGGCGCCCTGGAGGTCGATCTCCAGGAGCACGTGTCGCCCGGCCGCGACGGCCTCGGCCACGCGATCGCGCCGGGTGCCGTAGCGGTTCCGGCCGTGGACCACGGCCCACTCGAGCATCTGGTCCCCCGCCACGAGCTCGTCGAACTCCTCGGGCGTGGTGAAGAAGTAGTGGACCCCGTCCTCCTCCCCCGGACGTGGGGCGCGCGTGGTCGCGGAGACGGAGAGCCAGGCCTGGGGGTAGTGCTCGCGGATGTACGCGGACACGGTGCCCTTGCCGACCGCGGTGGGGCCGGCCAGCACGGTGACCCCGGCGCCCGGCGCCGGGGGGCGGGAGGGGGCGCGCTCGCCGGGGACGGAGGGGGCGGGGCCGAGGTCGGAGAGGTCGCTCACGGGTGCTCCTGGGTGGTGGGTCACCGCGGCGGCTGCGGGCGACGGGCCTGCAGGGTCCGCGCCGCGCCCCGGCGGCAGGTCATCGGCCAATATAGGCGATGAGCGCCTCGCGCTGGCGGCGTCCGAGGCCCTTGAGGCGACGCGCCGGGGAGATCTCGCAGGCCTCCATGACGGCCGAGGCGCGGACCTCGCCCACGCCGGGCATCGCCTGGAGCAGGTCCACCGTCCGGAGCCGGCCGATGGCGGGGTCGACGTCCGCACGGGCGAACACCTCCTGCAGGCTGAGGTCTCGGTTGGCGAAGGAGGTCTTGAGGGTCGCGCGCTCCTGGCGGGCCCGCAGGGCCTTGGCCCGCGCTTCAGCCCGCTCCTCGACGCTCAACTGCCGCAGTGCCATCGAAAGTCCTCGCTCCATCGTCCGGTGGTTCCCCGGCACGGTGCCGGTTGGTCGTTCAAACAACCATAACCGGCTGAGTTCGGACGGAAAGTCACCATCACGCATCCCGGCCCGCGGCATGCCGCGGGCCGGGCCCCTCGACTCCCAGGTCAGCCCGGGCGGCGTCGATGGCGCGCGTGAGCGAGGTCACAGTCGGACCGGCCGCCAGGATCCCTCGGGACGACGTGGCCAGCACCTGGGGCCAGGCCGCGCCGAACGCCTCCCGCATGCCCGCCCCGGTGGCACCCTGCGCCCCGAAGCCGGGGGCCAGCAGCGGCCCGCGCAGCGCGGCGAGGTCGATGCCCAGCTCGCGGGCCTGGCCCGCCACCGTCGCCCCGACCACCAGGCCCACCGGGCCCCAGCCGTCGAGACCGGCCAGCCGGGCGTCGTCCGCGGCCGCGGACGTGACGATCCGTGCGGCCACGGCCCCCTGCCCCTCGGACGCGCCGACGTGCTGGACGGAGGCCCCCTCCGGGTTCGAGGTCAGTGCGAGCACGAACACCCCGCGGCCGGCGGCGGCCGCCCGCTCGATGCTCGCGGTCAGCGTCCCGTAGCCCAGGTAGGGGCTCAGCGTCACGGCGTCGGCGGCCAGGGGCGAGGCGTCGTCCAGCCAGGCCGCCGCGTAGCCGTCCATCGTGGAGCCGATGTCCCCGCGCTTGGCGTCGGCGATGGTGAGCACCCCGGCGTCCCGAGCCTCGGCCAGCAGCCGCTCCAGGACCGCGAGGCCGGCCGAGCCGTGGCGCTCGAAGAGGGCCACCTGGGGCTTCACGGCGGCCACGCGGGCCGCGCCGTCCCCGGCTGCGGCCTCCAGGGCCGTCAGCCCGAAGGACTCCAGGCCGGCGGCCGTGTCGGGCAGCCCCCAGGCCTGCAGCAGGGACGGGTGGGGGTCGATCCCCAGGCACAGCGGCCCGGCCGCGGCCATCGCCGCGGCCAGGCGCCGCCCGAAGGGCTCACGCGTCATGGACGCGGCGGGCACGCTCACGCGGACGCCTCCGCCGCGACCGCCTGCGCGAGGCGCTCCTCGTGCTCCTGCAGCGAGGTGACCGACCACTCGTAGGTGCGCATCGCCTCGATGGCCTGCAGGCATGCGGCGAACTCGGCGGTCGTGGTGATCACCGGCACGCCCAGGGAGGTGGCCGCGGCGCGGATCTCGTAGCCGTCGGTGCGGGCCTCGCCGCCGGAGGGAGTGTTCAACACGAGGTCCACGCGGCCCTCGTGCAGCTGCTCGAGGACGGTCCCGGCGCCGTCGGCGTCGGACGCGTCCGCGATCTTCGCCACGACCTCGGCGGGCACGCCGTTGCGGCGCAGCACCTCGGCGGTGCCGCCCGTGGAGACGATCTCGAAGCCGAGGTCCAGGAGGCGCTTGGCCTGACCGACGACGGCGCGCTTGTCCCGATTGGCGACCGAGACGAACACCCGGCCCTCGGTGGGCAGCGGACCGCCCGCGCCGGCCTGCGACTTCGCGAACGCGGTGTCGAAGTGGCGGTCGATGCCCATCACCTCGCCCGTGGAGCGCATCTCCGGGCCCAGCAGGGAGTCGACCACGCGGCCCTCCGCCGTGCGGAAGCGGGTGAAGGGCAGCACGGCCTCCTTGACGGCCACCGAGGCCCCCATCGGGAGGGAGGCGCCGTCGAAGGCGGTGGGCAGGGTGCCGGCCGCGCGCAGCTCCGCGATGGTCCGGCCCATGCCGATCATCGCCGCGGCCTTGGCCAGCTGCACGCCGGTGGCCTTGGAGACGAACGGCACCGTGCGGGACGCGCGGGGGTTCGCCTCGATCACGTAGAGCACGTCCGAGGCGAGCGCGAACTGGATGTTGATCAGGCCGCGCACGCCCACGCCCGCGGCGATCTTCTCCGTGGCGGCGCGCACGCGCTCCAGCACGTCCGGGCCGAGGGTCACGGGCGGCAGGACGCAGGCCGAGTCCCCGGAGTGGATGCCGGCCTCCTCGATGTGCTCCATGACGCCGCCCAGGTACAGCTCGTGGCCGTCGTAGAGGGCGTCCACGTCGATCTCGATGGCGTCCTCGAGGAAGCGGTCGACGAGCATCGGCTGCGTGGGGGTGATCTCGGTGGCGTTCGTGACGTAGTGGGCCAGCGCCTCCTCCGTGTACACGATCTCCATGCCGCGGCCGCCCAGCACGTAGGACGGGCGGACGAGCACCGGATAGCCGATCTCGTCCGCGACGCGCCTGGCGTCCTCGAAGGAGACGGCCGTGCCGTTCTTCGGGGCGATGAGCCCGGCCTCGTCGAGCACGCGGGCGAACTCGCCGCGGTGCTCGGCCAGGTCGATGGCCTCCGGGGAGGTGCCGAGGATCGGCACGCCCGCATCGGCCAGCTGCTGGGCCAACTTCAGCGGGGTCTGCCCGCCGAGCTGCACGAACACGCCGGCGACGCCGCCGGTCGCCTCCTCCGCCGCGATCACCTCGAGCACGTCCTCCAGGGTGAGGGGCTCGAAGTAGAGGCGGTCGGAGATGTCGTAGTCCGTGGAGACGGTCTCGGGGTTGCAGTTGACCATGACGGTCTCGTAGCCGGCCTCGCGCAGGGCGAGGGTGGCGTGGACGCACGAGTAGTCGAACTCGATGCCCTGGCCGATGCGGTTCGGGCCGGAGCCGAGGATCACCACGGACGGCGCGGCGTGCTCGGCGACCTCCGACTCCAGGTCGTAGCTGGAGTAGCGGTAGGGGGTGAACGCCTCGAACTCGGCGGCGCAGGTGTCCACGGTCTTGTAGACGGGGCGCACGCCGAGGGCGTGGCGCAGCCCGCGGACCACGGCGGGGTCCATGTGGCGCAGGGAGCCGATCTGGGCGTCGGAGAATCCGTGGCGCTTGGCGCGGCGGAGGACCGCCTCGTCCAGCTGCGGGGCCTCGCGGACCTCGTCGGCGACCTCGTTGATCAGCACCAGCTGGTCGAGGAACCACGGGTCGATCGCGGTGGCCTCGAAGGCCTCCTCGAGCGTGGCGCCGGCGTAGAGGGCGCGCTGGGTCTGGGCCAGGCGCTGCGTGGTCGCGGTGCGGGCGGACGCGAGCAGGGAGGCCGGGTCGGCGTCGCCGTCGAAGGACAGCTCGGAGCCCTTCTGCTCCAGCGAGCGGAGGGCCTTCTGCAGGGCCTCGGAGAACGAGCGGCCGATCGCCATGGCCTCGCCCACGGACTTCATCGTGGTGGTCAGCGTGGCGTCGGCGGCCGGGAACTTCTCGAACGCGAACCGCGGGACCTTCACCACCACGTAGTCGAGGACGGGCTCGAAGGAGGCCGGCGTCTTCTGCGTGATGTCGTTGGGGATCTCGTCCATCGTGTAGCCCAGGGCCAGCTTGGTGGCGATCTTGGCGATCGCGAAGCCGGTCGCCTTGGAGGCCAGCGCCGAGGAGCGGGACACGCGCGGGTTCATCTCGATGACGACGACGCGGCCGTCCTCCGGGTTCACGGCGAACTGGATGTTGCAGCCGCCGGTGTCCACGCCGACCTCGCGGATGACGTTGATGGAGATGTCGCGCAGCTTCTGGTATTCGCGGTCGGTGAGGGTCATCGCCGGGGCGACGGTGATCGAGTCGCCGGTGTGCACGCCCACGGGGTCGAAGTTCTCGATGGAGCAGACGACGACGACGTTGTCGTTCTTGTCCCGCATCATCTCCAGCTCGTACTCCTTCCAGCCCAGGATGGACTCCTCCAGGAGCACCTCGGAGGTGGGCGAGTACTGCAGGCCGGCGCCGCAGATGCGGCGCAGGTCGGCCTCGTCGTAGGCCATGCCGGAGCCGAGGCCGCCCATGGTGAAGGACGGGCGCACGACGACGGGGTACTTGAGGTCCTCGACGGCGGCGAAGGCCTCCTCCATGGTGTGCACGATGTGCGAGCGGGCCGACTCGCCGCCGGCGCGCTCCACGACGCCTTTGAACAGCTCGCGGTTCTCACCGAGCTCGATCGCGGCGATGTTCGCGCCGATCAGCTCGACGCCGAACTTCTCGAGGACGCCGTCCTTGTCCAGGGCGATCGCCGTGTTCAGCGCGGTCTGGCCGCCGAGGGTGGGCAGGACCGCGTCCGGGCGCTCCTTCTCGATGATCTTGGCGACCACCTCGGGGGTGATGGGCTCGACGTAGGTGGCATCGGCCAGCTCCGGGTCGGTCATGATCGTCGCCGGGTTGGAGTTCACGAGGATGACGCGGACGCCCTCCTCCTTGAGCACGCGGATGGCCTGGGTGCCGGAGTAGTCGAACTCGGCCGCCTGGCCGATGACGATGGGCCCGGAGCCGATGACCAGGACGGACTTCAGGTCGGTGCGCTTGGGCATGGATCAGGCTCCTTCGGGGGTGGCGGACGGGGCGGCGGCGCGGCGTTCGGTGAGCGTGTGGGCGAACCGGTCGAACAGGCCGAGCGAGTCGTGCGGACCGGCGGCGGCCTCGGGGTGGAACTGGACGGAGAAGGCGGGGCGGTCGAGCAGGCGCAGGCCCTCCACGACGTCGTCGTTGAGGGACCAGTGGGAGACCTCGACGCGGCCGTAGCGGGCCTCCGGGGCCTCCACGACCTCGCCGATCGGGGCGTCCACCGCGAAGCCGTGGTTCTGGGATGTGATCTCCACGCGGCCCGTGGCCTTGTCCATCACCGGCTGGTTCGGGCCGCGGTGGCCGAACGGCAGCTTGTAGGTGCCGAAGCCGAGGGCGCGGCCGAAGATCTGATTGCCGAAGCAGATGCCGAAGTACGGCAGGCCCGCGTCCAGGACCTCGCGGAGGACGGCAACCTGGGCGTCCGCGGTGGCGGGGTCGCCCGGGCCGTTGGACATGAAGACGCCGTCCGGCCGCACGGCCTGGATCGCGGCGAAGTCGGAGTCCGCCGGGAGGACGTGCACGCGGATGCCGCGGGCGGCCAGGTGGTGCGGGGTGGCGGCCTTGATGCCGAGGTCCAGGGCGGCGACGTCGGCGATGGGCTCGCCGTCCCAGCCGTGGTCGGACGGCTCGACGACGTACGCGGAGGGGGCGGAGACGGTCTCGGCCAGGCGGGCGCCGGCCATGGACGGCTGCTCGCGGACCTCCGCCAGCAGTTCGGCCTCGGGGCGCTGGGCGGCCTCGCCGGAGAAGATGCCGGCCTTCATGGACCCCTCGGTGCGCAGTGCGCGCGTGATGGCCCGGGTGTCCACATCCTGGATGCCCACGACGCCGTGCGCGGCGAGCTCCTCGTCCAGGGTGCGCTGGGAGCGCCAGTTCGAGGGGCGGCGGGCGGCGTCGCGCACCACGTAGCCGGCCACCCAGATGGCGCGGGACTCGGCGTCCTCGTCGTTCACACCGGTGTTGCCGATGTGCGGGGCGGTTTGCACCACGATCTGGCGGGCGTAGGAGGGGTCCGTCAGGGTCTCCTGGTAGCCGGTCATGCCGGTGGTGAACACGGCCTCGCCCAGCGTGGAGCCGCGGGCGCCGTAGGCGCGGCCGCGGTGCACGGTGCCATCCTCCAGCACCAGCAGGGCGGTCTCGGGGGTCGGGGTGCTCATCGGGCGTTCTCCTGTCCTGCGTCGGGGCGGCCGGCGCGGTCGATGACGGTCTGCAGGGCCTCCAGGACGCGGTCGCGGTCCTCGGGGCGGCGGGGGCGGAAGGCGGAGGTGACGTCGACGTCGCCGAGGCGCCAGCCCCACGCGACAAGCCCGCCGGGCTCCACGAACTTGCCGGCGATGCCGGCGGAGCGGCCGGCCTCCATGAGGTGGGCGGCGGGGACGAACAGCGGGGCGATGTTCGGGCGCAGCACCAGCACGCCGGGCCGGTCGCCCGCCGTGTGGACCTCCAGCACGCCGGAGGAGCGCAGCCCCAGGTCGTGGACGGCCACCCGGTCGAGGCGGTCGGTGCCGGAGACGGTGCCCACCCACATGCCCTCCGCGGACACGGCGGGCTCGCGCTCCAGGACCTCGGGCGGCACGGTGGCCGGCGCCGGGATGCCGGCCTGCCGCCGCCGGCGGCCGCGCCAGCCCCATGCGATGAGGGCCAGCAGGAGGGCGATGACCCCGACGGTCGTCAGCACGATCGGCAGCCAGACGTCCGAGTAGTCCTTCATGGGCGAGGCCGGCGGGACCGGCGTGGCCGCCAGGGGCAGCGCCGCCGGGAGCACCGCGCTCATGCGCGGCCCTCGGGGGCGTCGGCGTGGACCACGGGCTGGGTGAGCTCGCCGTCGGCGACGACCCGGCGGCCGCGGTAGACGGTGTGCACGACCGCGCCGGGCAGCTCCATGCCCCGGTACGGGCTGTTGCGGGAGCGCGTCGCGTGGGTCTCGGGATCCACAGCGCGACGCACGGCCGGGTCCCACAGCACCAGGTTGGCGACGGCGCCCACGAGCGGCTCGCCGGACTCGTCGGCCTGGCCCTGGTCCCGCAGCCCGGCGATGCGGGCCGGCTCCGTGGACATGGCCCGCGCCACGCCGGACCAGTCCATCAGGCCGGTGTCCACCATGGCCTGCTGCACCACGGAGAGCGCGGTCTCCAGGCCGGTCATGCCCATCGCGGCGACGGTCCACTCGCACTGCTTGGACTCCGCCGTGTGGGGGGCGTGGTCCGTGCCCACCGTGTCGATGGTGCCGTCCGCCAGCGCCGCGCGCAGGGCGTGGACGTCCGACTCGCGACGCAGCGGCGGGTTGACCTTGAACACCGGGTCGTAGGAGCGCACGAGCTCCTCGGTGAGCAGCAGGTGGTGGGGGGTCACCTCGGCGGTCACCTGCACGCCCTGCGCCTTGGCCCAGCGGATCAGCTCCACGGAGCCGGCGGTGGACACGTGGCAGACGTGCAGGCGCGAGTCCACGTGCTGGGCGAGCAGCACGTCGCGGGCGATGATCGCCTCCTCCGCGACCGCCGGCCAGCCGGCGAGGCCGAGGACGCCGGAGAGCTCCGACTCGTTCATCTGCGCACCCGCGGTGAGGCTGGGCTCCTGGGCGTGCTGCGCCACGAATCCGCCGAAGGACTTCACGTACTCGAGGGCGCGGCGCATGAGCACGGCGTCGTGCACGCACATGCCGTCGTCGGAGAACATCCGGACGCGCGCCTGCGAGTCGGCCATCGCGCCGATGTCGGCGAGGGCTTCCCCCGCCAGGCCCACCGTGACGGCGCCCACCGGGTGGACGTCGCACCAGCCGGCCTCGCGCCCCAGGCGCCAGACCTGCTCGACGACGCCCGCGGTGTCCGCCGTGGGCGTCGAGTTCGCCATGGCGTGGACGGCGGTGAATCCGCCGCGGGCGGCGGCACGGGTGCCGGTCTCGACGGTCTCGGCGTCCTCCTTGCCGGGCTGGCGGAGGTGGGTGTGCAGGTCCACGAGGCCGGGCAGGAGCACCGTGCCGGCGGCCGCGACGACGCTCGCGCCCTCGGCGTCGACGGCCGGGACCTCCCCGACCGCGGCGACGCGGCCGTCGCGCACGAGGACGTCCGCCACGCGGCCGGAGGCCAGGGCGGCCCCGCGGAAGAGGAGGGCGGGAGGGACGG
>NZ_JAKRNH010000019.1:0-31577 GCF_022346985.1 Micrococcus sp. ACRRV | reverse complement strand
GGAGAGACGGGCGGGGGCGGCGGTGTTCTCGGTCATGCGGCCACCCTAGACGGGGCGCCCGTGCCCCGCAGCGGCCGGGGCCCGCACGCCTCGGGGACGACGCAGGCCCCGTCACCGAACGGTGACGGGGCCTGCCCTGGTGCACCCCCCGGGACTTGAACCCGGAACCTGCTGATTAAGAGTCAGATGCTCTGCCAATTGAGCTAGAGGTGCAGGTGCCGCGCGGGTTCCGGATCCCTCCGGTACGCCGTGCAACGAGGTGAGACTCTACACGCTCTTCTGCGGCGGATGCAAATCGGGGTCTGCGGGCTCGGCGTAGAGGCGGTCCAGCTCGTCCATGAAGGCGGTCATGAAGGCGTGGAAGTCGGCCGCGTCGTCGGCCTGGTCGAGCTCCGCGAGTCCGTCCTCCGAGGCCTCTCCGACGGGCACGCGGGGACGGTCGACGACCTCGAACCAGGTGCGGAACCCGGTGACGGTCTCCACTTGGTAGCCGGAGCCCGTGTCCGCGACCGTCGCCACGTTGGCCAGGGCCACCTCCTCCGGGACCGCGGCGACCGCCTCCACGGGGTCGAGGGGGCACAGCAGCATCTCGAGCGGGGAGTGGCGGTAGCCGATGACCAGCGGGAGGGAGCCGCCGGAACGCTGGCCGTAGACCAGGTTGTAGTCGCCGTGGTTGAAGACGCGCGCGTCGAAGGCGCCGCGGATGCGGCGGGCGAGGGTCGGCGAGTCCATGGACATGATCTCCACCGTACGGTGCGCGACGTGCCCTGTCAGGGCCGCGCCGACGCGGCTCGACATCCGGCGCGGGCGGGGCGGCGTCATGGGCGGTCGCCGAGCCGGGGGGTGAGGGGTGGATCACTACACTTCCGGCCATGGACACCTCTGCCGCTGACCGCACCACCCAGGACGTCGTGACCGCACCGGACATGAAGCCGCGCTCCCGCGACGTCACCGACGGCATGGAGCGCACCGCCGCCCGCGGCATGCTCCGCGCCGTGGGCCTCGGCGACGAGGACTTCGCCAAGCCGCAGATCGGCATCGCGTCCTCCTGGAACGAGATCACCCCCTGCAACCTCTCCCTGGACCGCCTGGCGCAGGCCTCCAAGGACGGCGTGCACGCGGCCGGCGGCTTCCCGCTCGAGTTCGGCACCGTGTCCGTGTCGGACGGCATCTCCATGGGCCACGAGGGCATGCACTTCTCCCTGGTGTCCCGCGAGGTCATCGCCGACTCCGTGGAGACCGTGATGATGGCCGAGCGCCTGGACGGCTCCGTGCTGCTGGCCGGCTGCGACAAGTCCCTGCCCGGCATGCTGATGGCGGCCGCCCGCCTGGACCTGGCCTCCGTGTTCGTCTACGCCGGCTCGATCATGCCCGGTGTGGCCCGCCTGACGGACGGCACCGAGAAGCAGGTGACCATCATCGACGCCTTCGAGGCGGTCGGCGCGTGCGCCCGCGGCCTGATGTCCGAGGAGGACCTGCTGCGCATCGAGAAGGCCATCGCCCCGGGCGAGGGCGCGTGCGGCGGCATGTACACGGCCAACACCATGGCCTCCATCGGCGAGGCCCTCGGCATGTCCCTGCCCGGCTCGGCCGCCGCGCCGTCCGCGGACCGCCGGCGCGACGCCTTCGCCCGCCGCTCCGGCGAGGCCGTCGTCAACATGCTCCGCCTGGGCATCACCGCGCGGGACGTCATGACCAAGCCCGCCTTCGAGAACGCCATCGCCGTGACCATGGCCTTCGGCGGCTCCACTAACGCCGTGCTGCATCTGCTGGCGATCGCCCGGGAGGCCGGCGTCGACCTGCAGCTGTCCGACTTCAACCGCATCGCGGACCGCACGCCCCACATCGCCGACCTCAAGCCGTTCGGCCAGTACGTGATGACGGACGTGGACCGCGTGGGCGGCGTCCCGGTGGTCATGAAGGCCCTCCTGGACGAGGGCCTGCTGCACGGGGACACCCTCACCGTCACCGGCAAGACCCTCGCCGAGAACCTGGCCGCGCTCGATCCGGACCCGGTGGACGGCACCGTCATCCGCACGATGGAGAACGCGCTGCACCCCAACGGCGGCATCGCGATCCTCCACGGCTCCCTGGCGCCCGAGGGCGCCGTCGTGAAGTCCGCCGGCTTCGACGCCGACGTGTTCGAGGGCACCGCCCGCGTGTTCGACCGGGAGCGCGCCGCGATGGACGCCCTCGAGGAGGGCGTGATCCAGGCCGGCGACGTCGTCGTGATCCGCTACGAGGGCCCCAAGGGCGGCCCCGGCATGCGCGAGATGCTCGCCATCACGGGCGCCATCAAGGGCGCGGGCCTGGGCAAGGATGTCCTGCTGATCACCGACGGGCGCTTCTCGGGCGGCACCACGGGCCTGTGCATCGGGCACATCGCCCCGGAGGCGGCCGACGGCGGCCCCATCGGCCTGGTGCGCGACGGCGACCGGATCCGGGTGGACATCGCCTCCCGCACCCTGGACCTGCTGGTCGAGGAGGCGGAGCTCGAGGCGCGTCGGACGTCCTGGCAGCCCGTGCCCCCGAAGTTCACCACCGGCGTGCTCGGCAAGTACGCCAAGCTCGTGCACTCCGCCGCCGAGGGCGCCTACCTGGGCTGATCCGCGATCGTGCGGGGGTGCGGGTCCGCCACGGTGCGCGCCCCCGCCCTGCCCTGGTCTCGACATGCGAGCGCCCGTCTCGGAAAGTGAGACGACCGGGGTCCGATTGGTGGGCCCGGTCACGGCTCCGCATACTGAATCCATCCCCGAGCCGACACATGCAGCGAGGTGCATCCGATGAGCACGACCCCCCGCGCCGCCGCACCGGCGGCGTCCGCCGGACGGGACCAGCGCGGTCCCACCCGCACCGAGACCGTGGAGCCCCGCGTGCCCGGGCCCGCCGCCGTCGTGGAGCCCACCGTCATGAACGGCGCCCAGGGCATCATCCGCTCGCTCGAGGAGCTGGGCGTCGAGGACGTCTTCGGCCTGCCGGGCGGCGCGATCCTCCCCACCTACGACCCCCTGATGGACTCCTCGCGGATCCGTCACATCCTGGTGCGCCACGAGCAGGGGGCCGGCCACGCCGCGCAGGGCTACCACCTCGCGGGCGGTCGCGTGGGCGTCGCCATCGCCACCTCCGGCCCCGGCGCCACCAACCTGGTCACCGCCATCGCGGACGCGCACATGGACTCCCAGGCCGTCGTGTTCATCACCGGCCAGGTGAGCTCCGCGGCCATCGGCTCGGACGCCTTCCAGGAGGCGGACATCGTGGGCATCACGATCCCCATCACCAAGCACTCCCGCCTGGTGACCCGCGCCGAGGACATTCCCGCCGCGCTCGCCGAGGCCTTCCACATCGCCTCCACCGGCCGGCCCGGGCCCGTGCTCGTGGACGTCACCAAGGACGCCCAGCAGTCCGAGTTCGAGTTCTCCTGGCCGCCGAGGCTGGACCTGCCCGGATACCGCCCGGTGCTGCGCGGGCACCCCCGCCAGATCCGCGAGGCCGCGCGCCTGATCCGCGAGGCCCGGCGTCCCGTGCTCTATGTGGGCGGCGGCGTCGCGCGCGGCGAGGCGCACGAGGAGCTGCGCGCGCTCGCCGCGCTCACCGGCGCCCCCGTGGTCACCACGCTGACGGCCCGCGGCGTCTTCCCGGACTCGCACCCGCAGCACCTGGGCATGCCCGGCATGCACGGCGGGGTGCCCGCCGTGGCCGCGCTCCAGCAGGCCGACCTGCTGATCACCCTCGGCGCCCGCTTCGACGACCGCGTCACCGGCCACCTGCCCTCCTTCGCACCCGGCGCCAAGGTGATCCACGCGGACGTCGACCCCGCCGAGATCTCCAAGAACCGCCTGGCGGACGTGCCGATCGTCGGCTCGGTGAAGGAGATCATCCCGGACCTCGTCGCCGAGCTCGGCGCCGGTGCGGACCTGCCCGATCTCGCTCCGTGGTGGGCCACCCTGGAGCGCCTGCGGGAGACCTATCCGCTGGGCTTCACCGCCCCTGACGACGGCCTCATGGCGCCGCAGCAGGTCATCTCCCGGATCTCCGCGCTCTCCGGCCCGGAGGCCGTGTACGTGGCCGGCGTGGGCCAGCACCAGATGTGGGCCAGCCAGTTCGTGGAGTACGAGCGCCCCCGCCAGTGGCTGAACTCCGCGGGCCTGGGCACCATGGGCTTCTCCGTGCCCGCGGCCATGGGGGCCAAGGTGGCCCAGCCGCAGCGCACCGTGTGGGCCATCGACGGCGACGGCTGCTTCCAGATGACCAACCAGGAGCTGGCCACCTGCGTGATCAACGGCATCCCGATCAAGGTCGCCGTGATCAACAACTCCTCGCTCGGCATGGTCCGCCAGTGGCAGACGCTGTTCTACGACCAGCGGTACTCCAACACGGACCTGAACACCGGCCACGGCACCGCCCGTATCCCGGACTTCGTCAAGCTGGCCGACGCCTACGGCGCCGCCGGCCTGCGCTGCGAGCGCGAGGAGGACCTGGACGACGTCATCCGCCAGGCCCTGGAGATCGAGGACCGGCCCGTCGTCGTCGACTTCGTGGTCTCGCGCGACGCCATGGTGTGGCCGATGGTGCCCGCCGGCGTCAGCAACGACGCCATCCAGATCGCCCGCGGCATGACGCCGGACTGGGACCACGAGGACTGAGGAGAGGCCCGATGGAACGACACACCCTGTCCGTGCTCGTCGAGGACGTGCCCGGCACCCTGACCCGGGTGGCCGGCCTGTTCGCCCGACGCGCCTTCAACATCCACTCCCTGGCCGTGGGCGTCACCCAGGTCCCCGGGATCTCCCGGATGACCGTGGTGGTGGACGCCGACGCCCACCTGCTCGAGCAGGTCACCAAGCAGCTGAACAAGCTGATCAACGTGATCAAGGTGGTGGAGCTGGCCGGCGACTCGTCGGTGCAGCGCGACCACCTGCTCGTGAAGGTGCGGGCCGACGCGTCCACCCGTGGTCAGGTGGTCCAGGCCGCCGACCTGTTCCGCGCGCACGTGGTGGACGTGGCGCCGGACTCCCTCACCTTCGAGGCCACGGGCACCCGGGAGAAGCTCGAGGCGTTCCTCGAGATGATGGAGCCCCACGGCATCCGCGAGCTCGTCCGCTCCGGCACCCTCGCGCTGGCCCGCGGCCCGCGCTCCATGACCGACCGGGCGCTGGCGCGCTGAGCGTCTGTCCCGGATCCGACCGACCCCCCTTCAAGGCAAGGAGAACAGCATGACCGCCCAGAAGTTCTACGACGACGACGCCGACCTCTCGATCATCCAGGGCCGCACCGTGGCCGTGATCGGCTACGGCTCCCAGGGCCACGCCCACTCGCTCTCGCTGCGTGACTCCGGCGTGGACGTCCGCATCGGACTGGCGGAGGGCTCGAAGTCCCGCGCCAAGGCGGAGGCCGAGGGCCTGCGCGTCGTGGACGTGGCCACCGCCGCCGCGGAGGCCGACCTCATCATGATCCTCACCCCGGACCAGGTGCAGGCCGACGTGTACGACGAGCACATCGCCCCGAACCTGCAGGAGGGCGACGCCCTGTTCTTCGCGCACGGCTTCAATGTGCGCTTCGGCTACATCCAGGCCCCCGAGGGCGTGGACGTGGCCCTGGTCGCCCCGAAGGGGCCGGGCCACGTGGTGCGCCGCGAGTTCGAGGCCGGCCGCGGCGTGCCCGCCCTGATCGCCGTCGAGCAGGACGCCTCCGGCCAGGCCGAGGCTCTCGCCCTCTCCTACGCCAAGGCCATCGGCGGCACCCGCGCCGGCGTCATCAAGACGACCTTCACCGAGGAGACCGAGTCGGACCTCTTCGGCGAGCAGGCCGTGCTCTGCGGCGGCGCCTCCCAGCTGATCCAGTACGGCTTCGAGGTCCTCACCGAGGCCGGCTACCAGCCGGAGATCGCGTACTTCGAGGTGCTGCACGAGCTCAAGCTGATCGTGGACCTCATGGTGGAGGGCGGCATCGCCAAGCAGCGCTGGTCCATCTCGGACACCGCCGAGTTCGGCGACTACGTCTCCGGCCCGCGCGTGATCACCCCCGAGGTGAAGGACCACATGAAGGAGGTCCTCGCGGACATCCAGAACGGCGCCTTCGCGAAGCGCTTCATGGACGACCAGAAGGCCGGCGCCCCGGAGTTCACGGAGCTGCGCGCCAAGGGCGAGTCCCACCCGATCGAGAAGACCGGTCGCGAGCTGCGCCAGATGTTCTCGTGGCTGAAGGACACCGACGACGACTACACCGAGGGCACCGCCGCCCGCTGAGCCCCCCGCCCGGTGACGTCCGACGCCGCCGCGCCCCCGCGTCATGCAGGGGCGCGGCGGCGTCGTCTTCCGGGGCGCACATAGTCATTCCGCTAGGGTCGAGCCACCGGAAGGTCCGCCCCCGCCCCCCGAAGGAGCCCGTCGTGAGCGCCGCGAAGCCCGTCGTCCTGATCGCCGAAGAACTCTCCCCCGCCACCGTCGAGGCCCTGGGCCCCGACTTCGAGATCCGCCACACCGACGGCGCCGACCGCGCCCGCCTGCTGGCCGACCTCCCGGGCGTGGACGCCGTCCTGATCCGCTCGGCCACGACGATGGACGCCGAGGCCATCGCCGTGGCGAAGGACCTCAAGGTCATCGCCCGCGCGGGCGTCGGCCTGGACAACGTGGAGGTCCCCGCGGCCACGGCCGCCGGCGTCATGGTGGTCAACGCCCCGACCTCCAACATCGTCTCCGCCGCGGAGCTGACCTGCGGCCACATCCTGTCCGTGGCACGCAACATCGCCCCGGCCAACCGGGCCCTGAAGGCGGGGGAGTGGAAGCGCTCCAAGTACGCCGGCGTCGAGCTGTTCGAGAAGAAGCTCGGCGTGATCGGCCTGGGACGCATCGGCGCCCTCGTGGCCGAGCGGATGAAGGCCTTCGGCATGGAGATCCTGGCCTACGACCCGTACATCAGCGCGGCCCGCGCCCAGCAGCTCGGCGCCACCCTCCTGGACCTGGACGAGCTGCTCGCCCAGTCCGACTTCATCACCGTCCACATGCCCAAGACCCCGGAGACCGTGGGCATGATCTCCGACGCCCAGTTCGCGACCATGAAGGACACCGCCTTCATCGTGAACGTGGCCCGCGGCGGATTGATCGACGAGGACGCCCTGGACCGCGCCCTCGAGTCCGGGGCCATCGCCGGCGCCGGCGTGGACGTGTTCTCCTCCGAGCCCGCCACGGACCTCGCGTTCTTCCGCCACGACACCGCCGTGGTCACCCCCCACCTCGGCGCCTCCACCGCGGAGGCCCAGGAGAAGGCGGGCGTCGCCGTCGCCAAGTCGGTGCGCCTGGCCCTGGCCGGCGAGCTCGTGCCCGACGCCGTGAACGTCGCCGGCGGCGTCATCCACGAGGACGTGCGCCCCGGCCTGCCGCTGGCCGAGAAGCTCGCCCGCGTGCTGCGCGCCCTCGCCGGCGAGCGCTCCCTGGCCTCCGTGGACGTCGAGGTGGCCGGTGAGATCGCCGTCCACGACGTGAAGGCCCTGCGCCTGGCCGCCCTCAAGGGCGTGTTCACCGACGTCGTCTCCGACCAGGTCTCCTACGTCAACGCCCCCGTGCTGGCGGAGCAGCGCGGCGTCGGCGGCCAGCTGACCACCGCCGCCGAGGCGGGCTCCTACCGCAACACCGTGACCGTGGCCGCGGTGACGGACGAGGGCGAGCGCCTGAGCGTCACCGGCACGCTGACGGGCCCCAAGCAGGTGGAGAAGCTCGTGGGCGTCGGCCGCCACGAGATGGAGGTCGCCCTCGCCGAGCACATGCTCCTCTTCCGCTACGCCGACCGCCCGGGCGTGGTGGGCGTGCTGGGCCAGTCCCTCGGCGAGCAGGGCGTGAACATCGCCGGTATGGACGTCTCGCGCGACGAGCAGGGCTCCGCCCTGGCCGTGCTCACCCTCGACGCCGCCCTCGCCCCCGGCACCGCGCCCACCCTGGCCGCGGCCATCGACGCCGACCGCGCCGCCGAGGTCAACCTGGCCGACTGAGCCGACCGGCCGGGCCCCGAGCCCGGCTCCCACGGCCCCGGACCCGCCCGCGCGGGACCGGGGCCGTCGTCGTCCCCACCGGTAGACTGGCGTACCGTGACTGACACCCGCGCCCCGTACTACGTGACCACGGCCATCCACTACCCGAACGGCGAGCCGCACATCGGCCACGCCTACGAGGTGGTGGGGGCGGACGCGCTGGCGCGCTTCATGCGCCTCGATGGCCGCGACGTGTTCTTCCTGACGGGCACGGACGAGCACGGCCAGAAGATGGCCCAGACCGCGGAGCGGCTCGGCGTCACGCCGATGGAGCTGGCCACCCGCAACTCCGCCGCCTTCAAGGCCATGGACGACGAGGTGCTCGGCGTCTCCTACGACCGGTTCATCCGCACCACGGACGAGGACCACCACCGTGCCTCCCAGGAGATCTGGCGCCGCATGGAGGCCAACGGGGACGTCTACCTGGACCGCTACGCCGGCTGGTACTCCGTGCGCGACGAGCGCTTCTTCGACGAGGACGAGACCGAGGTCCGCGAGGACGGCCAGCGGTACGCCGCCGAGACCGGCACCGAGGTCACCTGGACGGAGGAGGAGTCCTGGTTCTTCCGGCTCTCGAAGTACCAGGAGCCGCTGCTGGCCCTGTACCGGGACGACCCGGAGTTCGCCGCCCCGCGCTCGCGGTTCAACGAGGTCATCCGCTTCGTCGAGGGCGGCCTGGAGGACCTCTCCATCTCCCGCACCAGCTTCGACTGGGGCATCGACGTCCCCGCGCCGGCGGACGGCGCCGCCTCGGACGCCCACCACGTGATGTACGTGTGGGTGGACGCGCTGACGAACTACCTCACCGGCGTCGGCTTCCCGGACGAGTCCTCCGAGTCGTTCCGGCGGTTCTGGCCCGCTGACGTCCACGTGATCGGCAAGGACATCTCCCGGTTCCACTGCGTGTTCTGGCCCGCGTTCCTCATGTCCGCGGGGATCGAGCTGCCGAAGCGTGTGATGATCCACGGCTTCCTGAACAACAACGGGGCCAAGATGTCCAAGTCCCTGGGCAACGTGGTGCACCCGCGGGAATGGGTGGCCCGGTACGGCCTGGACGCCATCCGCTTCTTCCTGCTGCGCGAGTTCCCGTTCGGCGCGGACGGCTCCTACAGCCACGAGGCCGTGGTGAGCCGCAAGAACGCGGACCTGGCCAACAACCTCGGCAATCTCGCCCAGCGCTCGCTGTCCATGGTGGCCAAGAACTGCGGCGCCGCCGTCCCCGAGCCCGGCGAGCTGACCGACGCGGACCGCGCGGTGCTGGCCCAGGTGGACGCGCTGCTCGAGCGCACCCGCTCCGCCTACGCGGTGCAGGACTTCCACGACGCCCTCGAGGAGACCTGGCGCGTGCTGGGCGAGGTCAACGCGTACTTCGCGGACCAGGCCCCGTGGGTGCTGCGCAAGACCGACGAGGCCCGCATGCGCACCGTGCTGTATGTGACGTTGCAGGCCGTGCGCCGCGTCGCGCTGCTCGTGCAGCCGGTGATGCCGGGCTCGGCCACGCGCCTGCTGGACCTGCTGGGCGTGCCCGCCGCCGGCGACGCCGGCCGCACCGGCGCCTCGGGCACCGGCGCGCGGTCCTTCGCGGCCTTCGCCGAGGACCTGGTGCCGGGGACGGCCCTGCCGAGACCGGAAGGCGTGTTCCCCCGGCACGAGGAGTCGACCGAGGCCTGAACTGCCCGCTCCGACCCCGTCCGGGCCCCGTGCGCTGTCCAGGATCCGAGACCAGGTGTCCGGATCCTGGCCATGTGGCGAGGCCACTCCTATCCTGGCTCGCATGACCGCACAGCCGAGCCCCCCCGCCGCGTCCCCGTCCGCACCCCTGGACATCGCCGTGATCGGCGGTGACGGCATCGGCCCGGAGGTCACCGAGCAGGCCGTGGCCGTGCTCGAGGCCGCCCTGGCCGCCGAGGGCCGCCCCGCACCCCGTCTGACGGAGTACGCGCTCGGCGCGGAGCACTGGCTCGCCACCGGCGAGGCCCTCACGGACGAGACGCTCGAGGCGCTGCGGGGCCACGCCGCGATCCTCTTCGGGGCCGTCGGCGCCGCCCCCGGAGACACCCGGATCCCGTCCGGGCTGATCGAGCGGGGCATGCTGCTGAAGCTGCGCTTCGCGCTCGACCACGGCGTGAACCTGCGCCCGGCCCGGCTCTACCCGGGGATCTCCAGCCCTCTCACTGAGCCGGGCGAGGTGGCCTTCACGGTGGTCCGCGAAGGCACCGAGGGCCCGTACGTCGGCAACGGCGGCGCCCTCCGCACCGGCACCGGGCATGAGATCGCCACCGAGGTCTCCGTCAACACCGCCCACGGCGTGCGCCGTGTGGTGCAGGACGCCTTCCGCCGCGCTGCCGCCACGGAGCGCAAACGCCTCACGCTGGTGCACAAGCACAACGTCCTGGTCCACGCCGGCCACCTGTGGCGGCGCACGTTCGAGGAGGTCGCGGCCGAGTTCCCCGAGGTGACCACGGACTACATGCACGTGGACGCCGCCACGATCGTCCTGGTCACCGATCCCGCCCGCTTCGACGTGATCGTCACGGACAACCTGTTCGGGGACATCCTCACGGACCTCGCCGGTGCGATCACGGGCGGCATCGGGCTCGCCGCCTCGGCGAACATCAACGTGGAGGGCACTGCACCATCGATGTTCGAGCCCGTCCACGGCTCCGCCCCGGACATCGCGGGCCAGGGGATCGCCGACCCCGTGGCGGCGATCCTCTCCGCGGGCCTGCTGCTCGAGCACGTGGGGGAGCAGGGGGCCGCGGACCGCCTGACCCGGGCCGTCTGGGGGCACCTGGCCGAGCGCGGCACCGAGCGCGGGTCCACCGCCGAGGTGGGCGCCAACGTCGTTGCGCGCCTCTGAGACCCACACCACACGTCAGGGCCTACCATGGACCCGACCCCGTCCGCCCAGTCCGAGGAGAGTCCCGTGACCGAGTCCGCGTTCACGCGTCAGCCGCACCTGTCCCCGCTCTCGGAGACCGAGCGCGCCGAGATTCTGGAGAACCCGGGCTTCGGTGACGTCTTCACGGACCACATGGTCTCCATCGACTGGACGTGGGACGAGGACGGCGGCGCGTGGCACGACGCGCGGGTGGAGCCCTACGGACCGATCTCCCTGGACCCCTCGGCCGCGGTGCTGCACTACGGCCAGGAGATTTTCGAGGGCCTGAAGGCCTACCGGCACGAGGACGGCTCGGTGTGGACGTTCCGCCCGGAGGCCAACGCGGCCCGCCTGAACCGCTCCGCGCAGCGCCTCGCGCTCCCCGAGCTGCCGGAGGAGCTGTTCCTCGGCTCGCTGCGGGAGATCGTGGCGGCGGACCGGGACTGGGTGCCCTCCGGGGACGGCCAGTCCCTGTACCTGCGCCCGTTCATGTTCGCCTCCGAGGCGTTCCTGGGGGTGCGGCCCGCCAAGCAGGTGCGGTACATGGTGATCGCCTCGCCGGCCGGCAACTACTTCGGCGGCGAGCTCAAGCCGGTGAGCATCTGGGTCTCCCGCGAGTACGCGCGCGCCGGCCGCGGCGGCATGGGCGCGGCCAAGACCGGCGGCAACTACGCCGCCTCGCTGCTGCCGCAGCTGCAGGCCGCCCAGCAGGGCGCAGACCAGGTGGTGTTCCTGGACCAGTACCACGACGACTCCGTCGAGGAGCTCGGCGGCATGAACGTGTTCTTCGTGTTCCGGGACGGGCGGATCGTCACCCCGGAGCTCACCGGCACCATCCTCGAGGGCGTCACCCGCTCCTCCATCCTGCAGCTGGCCCGGGACATGGGCCTGGCGGTCGAGGAGCGGCGCATCACCCTGGCCGAGTGGGCCGAGGGCGTGCGCTCCGGCGAGATCGCCGAGGTCTTCGCGTGCGGCACGGCCGCCGTGGTCACCCCCATCGGCCGCCTCCTGGACGGCGACGACGTCATCGAGTCCGCCGGCGGCACCGAGATGACCATGAAGATCCGCGAGGAGCTGCTCGGCATCCAGGCCGGCACCGTCGAGGACCGCCACGGCTGGCTTCACCGCCTGGCCTGAGCCCGCCCGCGACGCGCGGCTCCGCGTCCGACCCACGGCCCGTCCCCGCGAGGGGGGCGGGCCGTCGTCGTGCGCAGGGCGGGAGTACATTTAGGGCGGCCTGCGAGATAGTCGGCAGTATTGGTACCCTTCCGGTGCCGACCGGGTTACACGCGAGTTAGCCGACGCAGCCCGGGTCACTGCGGGAGACTGAGGACCTCGCGAACAGCCGCCGGTGCCTCTCGCGGACCCATGTCCGCCAAGCCACATTACCGGCGGCAAGTCGAGGTCCGGGACGCCAGCCACCCGAACCTTTGTTGTGGGTCATGAGGTTCTTGCCACGGGGTACGGGCTGAGATGAGACGAGCGGGCCTCTACCGCAGGATGGAAGTTCCTACACAACCCACCTGCCAGAAGAGACCCGCTCATGACTCACGCTAACGCACCCCTGACCCCGACCGGCCGACTGCGCATGGTCCAACGCCACCTGCACGACGGGATCCCGCAAGCCCATGTCGCCGCCGAGTTGCGCGTCAGTCGGCCCACGGTGGCCACGTGGGTCGCCCGCTACCGCGCCCAGGGAGAAGCTGGCCTTCAGGACCTGCCCAGCCGGCCGCACCGTTCACCTGCCCAGTTCGATCCGGTCCTGGTGGCCGAGCTCCAGGCCCTGCGCCGGGGCCGGAAGTGGTCCGCCCGCCGGATCCATCACCACCTGGTCTCTGAAGGCCACACTGTGTGTCTTCGCACCGTGGGGAGGTGGCTGCACCGGGCCGGGATCTCCCGGTTGCGAGACCTCGCGCCCACGGGTGAGGACCTGCGCCGACGACCGCAGAGGATCACCGCCCGGGCTCCAGGGCACATGGTGCACCTGGACGTGAAGAAGATCGAACGCATCCCTGAAGGGGGAGGCTGGCGCGCCCACGGAAGAGACAGTGAGGCAGGGCGTGCCTCCAAGCGGGGGCCCGGGGCGCGGGTGGGGTACACCTACCTGCACTCGGCGATCGACGGGTTCACCCGGCTGGCGTACACGGAGGCGCTGGAGGATGAGCGGGCGGTGACCACGATCGGGTTCTTCTGCCGGGCCCGCGCGTTCTTCGCCGCCCATGGCATCCAGATCGACCGGGTGGTCACGGACAACGGGAACAACTACCGGGCCGTGGACTTCACCCGGAAGGTCGTCTCGCTCGGAGGCCGGCACCACCGGATCCGCCCCTACACCCCTCGTCACAACGGGAAGGTCGAGCGGTACAACCGGCTGATGGTGGACGAGGTCCTCTACGCCCGCCCCTACGGCTCAGAGCGGGCTCGGCGTGAGGCCCTTCAGGTGTGGGTGAATCACTACAACTACCATCGGCCGCATACCTCCTGCGGAGATGCTCCACCGGCCTCGTTGGCCCCCGTGGGTGTCAACAACGTCATGACCTCTTACATCTAGCGGCGGAAACCGGGGACCGGGCATCCACGTCCAGAACAGATAAGCGAGAGAGCGTGTGTGGAGGCGCTACGAGTGCGGCAAGATCCTCTGCGCACCGTGGCGTAGGCACCCCCCTCAACTGGGCACTGAGGGACATCCCTTCCATAACCGGTACTGGCTGTGACACCTGCCAGAAATCACGCCTGCACCGTCGCGCGAGTAGCCCCCACGACCGGGTCTAGACCAAAAAGGGACGTGGCAGCGTGCGGGGCGAGCAGGCATCGAACTGACTTGCCTGGTCAACGGGGTTGGTCCCGCCAGGACACTGGTGTCCGTGTATACTAGAAGACGCACACGCCACTTCTACGTCACTAAGAGGGAGAGCATGAAAATGCCTTGGTTGGCTCTTGCAATGATCATCATCATCGGCCTGGTGGTTGCCGCCGTTAGCATCGCATATATCCGCAACAACAGCTGAACTACAGCTGGATGGGCAGGTGGAACTGGCCGGAGGTTTCAAGCAAGCAACGGACACGGACGAAATTTTCGTCACTCCATAAGATAGTTTAGGCCAAGTCACCTTACTACTCGACGGTGTTGTCGGTGTCATTCCTAGAATTAAGATAACCGTACCGGTAAGGTGCATTCACCTAAGCAGACAGTTGAATATCACTACGCAGGTAGGAGAACGATGAGCGACATCAGCAAGGGCCAGATCTGTCTCGAATTTTTTAAGGGTACGGATCTGCTCACACAGACACTGAAGAGCGCGGTCCTGCACATTGACCGGGACCCAGCGACGTTTACCTATGTCTCTAGTGCCAACGACACTCCAGCCACTTTAGAGACTACGGCAACCAGTGGATATGAATCTTTCTCTGAGGTCGCTATCGGGAATGAAGTACTCATCCAGCTCGAGGCATTCGCTGGTGCTGAGTATCTCCCGGTGATCAACCCAACCATTCTTAGAGTTCAAAGTGAGGACGACCATTTGGCATTGGCGGAGCAAATCGAGGCTTTCGCTGACGCTCATCGCTTGAGCGGTCTTTTGACAAATCCGCTGGTGCAAGTGGGGGACCAGTGCGGACTTGGTCGAGGTGAGTGCGGTGGCCTAGATAGGCGCCTGGTCGTCGATGAAGATGGTGGGAGGCGCACGACAGTAATTGGCCCCAATTTTGACTCCGACCGCACCTGTCTCTACAACTGCTCAACTAGTGAAGACTCCGCGCGTGAGTTGGATGCCAAGGGCTGCGGACGATTCCTGGAAACGGTGGACTTGGTCCGAGCGTTGGCGATGCAGTTGAGCGTTGGGGCCGATTCAATTGTGGTGGAGGATTTTTCGGGTGTGGTCGGTGAAGATATCACCCTATCAGTCGCCACGAGGCGTTTGACGATCTCCCCCCGCACCGGGAAGGTAAGCCATGGGTGAGAATAGGGAAACTATTCTGAGTCCGTATGGTCGCAATTTGCAGGCACAGAATTACAAATTCGAGCCAATGTATGGTCACATGGGTTCGTTAATTTATGAGGCGATGACTACCGGGGACCATTCCGAGGTTCGTGCTCTTCTCTCGATTCTTCCTCGAGGCGAAGTCCTGGAACTCGCATGCGGTGACGGACGCCTAACCCTTCCGTTGCTGGCTCGGGGGAATAGGGTCTACGCCGTGGACAACTCCCCTCAGATGCTTCACCTACTCTCAAAAAAGGCGGCGAGGAGAAGTTCGCTGGCCGACCGGTTGACTGTCTCGTGTCAAGACATTTCCTCTAGAGATTCAACCTACCCGGGTATGTATGATGCAACATTTATTGGGGCGTCAAGTATCACCCTGTTTGAACAGCCAGAGCGTGTGTTTGTGCTTCACTCCATGTCCTCCGTGACAAAACCACAGGGGCTGGTCGCGGTTACACAGTTTACGCCGAGGGCCTCCGCTCATAAAGAAATGCATTTTGAACTCGAATCAATTGGAGCATCAATAACGCTTGTAGAGGAAGAAGTGCAGAGTGGTGACGCGCGAGACATATACATCATGCCGCATGAACTTGACGGAAGAGCGGTATCAAAAATGGTGATGCATCACAGGGTGAAAATCCTCTCCGAAGCCGATCTGTTCACTGATTTCAAAATTGCGGGTGTAAAGGTCGAGGACGTGTCAGAAATCGCGGATGGTAGCGTCTTTGGAACCACTCGCATTCTTGTGGGGAGGCCGGAATGAGCGCGGGCACCGCCAAGGCGAACTGGCCCGCGCTTACCGCGTATGGACGGCCAAACGGCCCGGAAACGACGGCGGTGAGTGCACGAGGGAACCGCGTGCTAATGGCCGACGGCAATGAACGTATCTGCGCAACCAGTGGGCTATGGAACGTCAATTTCGGCTATGGGCGTCATGAGTACAGACATGCTCTTACGCGCCAGTTGGAGACTCTGAGTTATTATCCTAATTTCAGATACTCCTCAAACACGGTGGACGACGCCTCAGAATCCTTACTCGCACTTACAACGGATCCTTATTCCAGAGTAGTGTGGAGTACTGGTGGAGCCATGGGAGTTGAAGCGGCGATTAAGATTGCTAGAGTATTCCATGCACTCCAGGGAGAAATGGGTCGTAGGCATGTCGCCGCCAATTCCAACGCATATCATGGTGTATCCATCGGAACCATGTCGGTGACTGATGAGGATTATGACCGACGGTTCTACGGCGTACCGTACGGGGAAACCGTGCGTCTGTCCCTAAATGACGAAATCGACAGGAAGGCCGTCGGCCCGCTCGCTCGCCGGCTTGCGGCCATCATTGTCGAACCGGTGGCTGGTACGGGCACGATTCCTCTCACGTCTCAAGCATTAGCGACGATTGGAGAGTTGCAGGCGGGCGGGGTGCTGGTCATTGTGGATGAGGTGGCCACGGGATTTGGCCGCGTATCGAAACGGTTCGCCTCCGAAGAGTGGGACTTAGTGCCCGACCTGCTGGTCGTATCCAAAGGGCTGACCAACGGCACGGTGCCCGGAGGAGCAGTTCTGCTCGGGGAAAGAGTTACTGCGGCCTTGTCCCATGCTCCCGAAGCGGGCATATGGCAGGCGGAGACGGGAGCAGGCCATCCTCTAGCTGCAGCGGCGGCGATGGTCTCGTGTGCCATTCTTAGCGACCCGGAACAACTGGCCCTCCACGCTGAGGTGCGGGGGCAGCTTCAGAAACTCTGCGATGAGGTAACTGTCACCTCTGCCGTGATCACCAACAGTGGCGCAGGTGCATTTCAGACGCTGAAGTATCAGGACAATATGGACGTTCTACCAAATGTAGTTGACATAGTGGACGACATACGAAGCCGAGGTGTGCTCGTTCACCCCTCGCCCCGTGGAGTGCAGTTGATACCGCCCCTCATAACTCCGGGGAAAGATCTTGAAACAATAGTGGAGGTGGCTGCGAGTGTCATGGAGACGAGACTTAACAACGTTCTCTGACGGGAAAACCATAGTTGTTGTCGACGAAGGAATCTTGAATACCCACCGACAGCTTCTAGGACGGCTGAGAGCGCAAGACCCGCTGCTGATACCGGTCACTCGAAGGACGGATCCGCTAAGAGTATGGTCCTCTCTTAGAGAGAATGACCAAGATTGGAACTCTATCAGCGCAATCGGCGGCGGCAGCGCGATGGACGTCGCCAAAATCCTCAAACTTCTATCGGATCGCATCCTGACACCACAGGTACTAGAGTCCCGCACTCGACAACCATTGATCGTTATTCCTACCGGTGCAGAGGTGGGACGCACGCCCCTGGACGTCATTCCAACAAATTTTGGAACGGGCAGCCATGCCAGTGATGTGGCCATTTACCATAAAATAGATCAGCAGATGAGGGTCCTTATTGTCGGGGCCGCCCTGCGACCGCGATCGTCCACCTCGCTAAGCGAATTTGCCTTATCGATGACTCATCGGCAGATCGACGAAGGGTTACGTGAGATGCTCTACCGATTCGCGGGTCCGCTATTGATGGATTGCCCGACCCTTCCAACGGAGGTTGAAGAGCAGTCCATTTCGATTCTGCGGAAACGTCTGGCCGGAACACTGGATTTGAGGCGCGAATGGTCTACCATTTTGTCGGTATCGGGATCCTTGCACCGTCTGGACCTTCGATCGACTCGGAAGAGTTTTAGCCATCGTCTTTGGTACCTAGCTAATGAACTATCGACTTTGGCACGGGTCTCTAAGATGACCGCAACGGACTACCTGGCGCGGAATTTGTGGCGGCGGGAGATTGTGGCTGGCTCGATGGGTAAGGATGTCTTTGGAAACGTTGCATCTCTCGATGCTCTGGGACGTCGTCTTACGGAGAGTTCCAATGGTCTACAAGGGGTTTTGAAGTCCCTAGACGCAAACTCAGATTGGCAACCCCCTGCTGACGTTGCTCGACGAGCTATACGGCAATGCCGCGAGAGATGGGCGACCCTGGTCGCCCCGGGTGAAGAGTGGTGCACTGAGGAGCTGCACCTCGCGCTAAAAGGCGACCTTTCGATGCCCTGACCGCGAGTCAGGGCGTGAATAAAGGCTCCAGAGCGGGTTGCTCAGGTGGGCGGGTTCGCGAGCCGTTCAGATGAACAAGAGATGAAAGATGGTCGACAGCGCGGTTGCACCAGGAAGAAGCTGTGGCCGGGACGAGCAGTACGGCTCGATTCTCTGTTCGAGATCGGCTATCCTGCCTCTGTACACGAAAGGAGGTGAGTACGAATGACAAACGCAGTGATGAACGAGACGATGTCACAGCTGGATCTGACCATGGACGCACTGGAGGGCCTTGAGGCTCCCGGCTTCTGGTCCACCGCCGGTGGTGTCGCCGCAGGGGTGGTTGTTGGCGGCGGCCTTGTTTACCTGGGCGGAGCCCTTGCGCTGACCTGATGTGACGACGTTGTGAACGAACTCTGAGGGGGGGTGAAAACATTGGCTATTGATTCGACTACTCCGCTGATTCTTACGATGGATGAGCTCGAGAGCCTGGAGGCCCCCGGTTTCTGGGAGGGCTTCGGGGTCGGCGCTGCGATTGGCGTGGGCGCCGCTGGTGCCTACTGGGCTGTCGGCGCTGCCGTCATCGCCACTTGATCTCTGATTCCACAGATATCACTCGGGTGCGGACACTGTCGTGTCCGCACCCGAGTACTTGGACAGAAGGCATCACAATATGCAAAACTATTTTTTGATCGGAAGACTCATCCCCGCCGACGTCGACGACGGCGAGACGAATTACTGGGTTCTGGAATCCCCCGATGGAACCATAAGACGCCTTGGATATGACTTGGGTTACTTCATCAAGTCTGAGGTAGAAGGAGCTGCGTCTTTCCCTTTGGACGACCGATGGACGCCCGAGTTGATAGGGACGACCAGGGCTCAGTTGGTGTCCGCCGGAGTTCTATCAACCGATGTCCCCCACAGCTCTGCCGTTGGAAGACCACGAGTGCGGCGATTGGATTCACTGCGCATTCAGTTTCAGATTGTTCAAGATTCCGATGAAGTCTCTCGAGCGATCTGGCGGAGCCTACGTTGGATGCCCGCCGGGTCCTTTTTTTGGCTCTCGATGCTGTTGATTGTCTTCGGAATTGTTTCACTCTTCTTTTATGGATCGGACGTGAAATCGTTTCTCGCCTATCAGGTTGAGCCGATTCAGCTGGTGGGTGTCTTCGCCCTTCTCCTGTGCGTGAATGTAGTCCATGAACTCGCCCACGCGGTCACCCTGAGCGCACAGGGGGGCCGGCCCCGTTCCATGGGGTTCATGATAATCTATTTTATGCCAGCGTTTTACTGTGATGTATCGTTGTCCTGGGCACTTTCGAATCGCCGCGCTCGTTTCTGGGTGGCGGCTGCAGGCCCTATTACACAGGCCTCTATGGGGGGAATTTTTAGCATCATCGGTTGGAGGTTCGACGTCCCCTTTTTGGCCACTACCGGGCTTCTTGCGTATCTTCAAGCAATGGTGAATTGTTATCCGTTTCTGAAATTCGACGGTTATGTTGCGCTCGTCGCGTATCGCGAAAAGCCGTTTTTGATGCAAAGCGCGCTCACGACCCTGTCCGCACGTCTCAGGGGGCGTCTGTTCGGGACTTCGGTCTCTAACCAAGACGAGAATGACGGTCGTCTCCTACTCTTCGGGCTGTGCGCGTGGATTTCTGTAGCGACGTGTGTTATTTTTGCGTCGTGGTACGTGATCTCTCTGTTCGCCTCGATCCCCCTGATCAGCGGGTCATTGCTGCTCTTTCTTCTAGGGTGGTTCGGCGTTGTGTGTACGTCCTGGGTGCGTGGGGGGCTTCGCGAGGCTCGAAGACAGTCTGTGAGCACTTTTCGACAATGGGCAGCCACCCTAGGGATAATTGCTGTATTCACTACGCTTCTCGCGCTTCCTGTTACTCGCTCTGAAGGGGCCATGTGGTGGCGGGGTCCGAACGGGGGGATGTACTTGAGCGCCGCAGCACTCGGTGCATCTGGAATTGAATTGGGTGACTCGTATCAGCTTCACTCCAATGGCTTTGCGCCCATTTATTGCGGCGATGCGAAGGTGACCTCGATCGATCAAGGGGAGGCGCCGCTAGATTATTCATTTATGGTTCCTATGGATCTGTCCGTTGAATCCACAGTCGGCGTCCTTAATCCCACGGCGCGTTCGCAGGAATGTAATGGAGGGGTTGCCACGCGTTCGGGAGAGACAGTTCCGCTCATTGTGTCTGTAATGCAGACTATTTTTGGTCGGTGATCCGAGTTGCCTGCTGTTTCTGTCATTATCCCAACCTACTATAAAGGTCAACGACTCGAATCTACACTAAGATCAATTGCTGTGCAGACGCTTGCTGATTTCGACGTTTGGGTTGTAAGTGACGGGGATCCTGGGGATTACTTCAATAGAGCGAGCCGTAAGTATTCCGGCGATCCTCGGTTTAAATTTCTTTGTGCTCCACGCAGTGGTAGCGCTGGGCTCACCCGTCAGTACGGGGTAGACTGTTCTTCTTCTCGCTATATTTCGTATCTTGATCATGATGATGAGTTCGACCCGTGCTGGCTGGAGCGGGCATTGCTGTGCACGGGTGACGAGGCTGCTCAGTGGGTAGTTTCGGGGGCTGAGTACAGCGATATCGCCAGTGGGACCATCGAATCCCCTGGAATTCCTCTGTCAAGTATTACATGGTCGGAAGAATTGCAGGCTCTTAACGCCTTGTTTGAGCCTAGCCGGGTCGTCATGGCGAGGACTATTCAGGAAGACGCCGGACGCTGGTCTCCGTTCGCCTGGGGGTTGGAGGACTGGGATATGTGGTGGCGGGTAGCCAGGCTCGGCTGCTCGCCGCATTGGGTCTCGGGTGTGTCAAATCGGCTCGCACGCCACGATGAGCAACGTCGAAACGTCGTTGGCGCGCGATTCGTAGCTAGAATCTTGGACATGCCTGACGCACAGTCCGCGTCTGAGGCTTGTCGTAAACTGCAGGGTGGCCGGGGTGCTGAAGCATTCAGAATCGCAATTTATGAAACGGTGAGCAAACTAGTTGGGATCGATGTCTACACGCTGGCGGCCTTGGACCCGTTCGGTTTGCCATCACCGGTTGTCATGCGGGACCAGGACGGTTGGGGTTTGGGTCTGCCCGTTGCTACAGTGTCACGGAGGCACTCTGACCGGGTGTCCAAAATTTACCGAGGCGACCCATTTATTGAAGTTCACCTTCGGGAGTATTTGTAGGGAGTGGATACGAATGATTGAATGCTTTGAGTTGACGAAGCGAAAGTCTGGCCGGGAGATTTTATCCAACATGTCATTCCGTGCGCCGGATGGGCAAGTTACCGGTTTTTTGGGACCGAATGGTGCTGGCAAATCAAGTACGCTGAGGATTGTCGCCAATGTGGATCAGCCTGATGAGGGTCGGGTTCTAGTGAATGGGACGCCGCACGCGAGTGCCCGTGTCCCTGCACGCAGTATGGGTATTTCGCTGGATCTCGACGCCTTTCATCCCAAGCGCACAGGTCTTCAGCACCTTTTGATATTGGCCGACTATGCTGGCGCCTCTAAGAAGGACGCCCAGACGGTCTTGCACGAGACCGGCTTATCGGATGCAGGAACTACCTTGGTTGGTAAATATTCGCTTGGGATGAAGCAGCGTCTTTCTATTGCTTCGGCACTCATCGGAGATCCTTCCAACATTGTTCTCGACGAGCCCCTCAATGGGTTGGATGCCGAGGGTGTCGTGTGGTTGCGTGAAACGATACTCAGGTGGGGAGCCGAGGGGCGTTGTGTTCTGGTGTCCTCACATCAAATTAGTGAAGTCTTCGGTGTCGCCGACCGGGTTGTCATGATCAGCTCCGGAAGGATTATTCTCGATTCTGAAGTTAATTCACTTGTGGAACGCGGTAAGAAGCGAATTGTCCAGCTTGAAGGAGAAATTGTTCCTTCGGTGGCCGCGCTATTGGAGGACATGAATGTATCCCGTGTCAGCGCTGGATCCGGCCGTGTTAATTGTTTGGTGCGACCGCACGTCCTAATGGACGCCGCCGCTTCCGCCGGGGTGCGACTTCCCCCCTTCTCAATCGTAGATATGCAAGCAGAGGACTTCTATTTCGCGGCCATGCGGGGGCAGCTGGATCATGAATGAGAGTATGAAGGCAGAATTTCGAAAGTTTCTTACGGTGCGCTCGTGGTGGGCGACCGCGATCTTTTCCGCCTTGTTGGCTGTGGGTTCGGCCGCGGCGGCCTCATTTGTCACTCTCGGCCTGGCTGAGGAACTGGGGTCTCCGGAGGCGCTCCTCCCGGGGGACGGGGCTGTCTCGCTGTACGACTTGTCTCTTCAAGTCCCTTCCAGCGGCATTGTTTTGGCCCTTTTTGTCCTGGGTGTGGTTGCCACTCTACAGGTGGCCTCTGAGTTTACGACAGGCACGGGGTTGTTTACCTTTTCTTACGCGGCGGGGCGGCTAAATATTTTATGGGCCAAGCTCAGTGTCATGTTGGTCGTTGGGCTGTTACTAATCATTACTTCTTATTTAGCATCCCGGTGGATTGCCTTTGCAGTTCTCAATTCGCGCGGGTTTGGGCCCGGGACGGGGGGAGGCGATTTGTGGCGGGAGCTGACTGCGGTTGTCCTTTCTGCCGCACTGATCATTTCGCTCGCTGTGGGTATGGCGGCAATAGTTCGTTCCGTGACGGTGTCGATCCTTGTCATGGCAGTGCTCATGTTCATTGCGCCCGGTGTTCTTTCTGCGTTCAGTTCGAACGACGTCGCTAAGACCATTTCGAGGTTCGTCCCCGGTTCGCTCGTCGATGCAGCAGTAGATCCGCTGGATTTCGACTGGGCCTGGTCCATGTCGGATGCCGGTCTTTCCAACGGGGCGGCCCTCTTGTGCCTTCTTGCCTGGTCCTGCCTGGCTTTGAGCGGCGGAGTTCTTTGCTTTTGGCGTGTCGATTTTCGCAGGGTCTAGACTTCTTCTTGATGTTTGGCTTGGCTTGTCGCGTGGGTGTCGGATTCGTGTCAGGGATTGGTGCATTTTGCGGTCTCCGTTTCGGGCGGGGTGAGCGACACGGCATGAGGTGCGCGGTTCGTCATGGAATCAATCGCCCGTGGCTGCCATGGTGATTCTTGCTCCTGGCGTGTGGCGACCGATTAACGGGCTAGCTGTAATGGATTAAGTTAGGGAGGGCGTTCGAATTTCACCTCTTGTCGCCGACGCCGCTTTGCGTTGTCGTCCCTGTAATCCGCAGAGGGCTTATCCATATCCATGGGTTTCTTGCCGCGCCATTCCGTAAATGGTGCCGGGTTCCCGTCGCCTCGTCCCGTCGAAGGTGCCATGTGGATCCATGCTCCTGAAACGCGGTGGGTGTCTCTACCTCTGTCCCGCCGCGGGGCGCGGGTGCGTGGGGCCGGAGAGACGGGCACATTCATTTTTGGAGTGGCGCGGTGCCTCCACTGCGGGGCCGAGAATTTGAGTACAGCCAATAGGCTGGTGCTGAGCGGGTAGTTCGCGGTCGCCCGTTGTTGGTTGGAGGATGAGCTGCCCATCTTGCCCGGGGAGGCTTTGGCGCCACCTGGCGGTAGAGTTTGGATGGTAGTGCACTGCCTATAAGTGCTACTGCCAATTCGACCGCGACGGAACGTAGTTGAGGCGAGGCCACGCTGTGCGCCGTGGCATACGCGAGCGAGATTGAGTGGGACCTGTCGGCACTCGTAGCCGATGCCTATTGCTGGTGAATCTGTCCAAGGATCCCGCCGGCACGTTGTTCAGAACCGCGTATATAGGTTCAGATAATTGAGCTTGCCGTTTAATTTGTGTGCCTGGGTCGTTCTGAGGCGTATCACGAGTCACTGGGCGTTCATCCGTGCGATTTTTCTGAGGAATCCTGCAGCTCGCATTCGTCGTGGGGCCATCGGTGGATTGCCGTTCTTAGGCTTGACGATGTCTGTTCTTTGGCTGGTGTAGTCCGATCTGTCCGGTTAAGGCATGCGAGTGAGTCTGCGCACGGCGCCCCCATTTCGGCCGTCCCGAATCGGCTCCAGCTGTTCTCAATGCATCCAGTTGGAAGGTTCCATGCTCATTCGCCAGCCAACTAGCCCTGGCCTGCCGTTGCGCTTTCACCACGACATCTGTGGCGTGGCCTAGGCTGGCTCCCATGCGCATCGCCCGTTTCGTGGACCAGGCCGAACCGACCTACGGCATCGTGGAGGGCCCGGCGGACGCCGATGCCTCCGAGCTGACCGTCACCGCTCTGCAGGGCGACCCGTTCTTCCACGGGATCCAGCCGACCTCCACCACGCACCGCCTCGAGGACGTGCGCCTGGTGGCCCCGATCATCCCGCGCTCCAAGGTCGTGGGCGTCGGCCGCAACTGGCGCGCGCACGCCCAGGAGCTCGGCAACGAGGTCCCCACCTCGCCGCAGTTCTTCCTCAAGCCCAACACCTCGGTCGTCGGCCCGAACGAGCCCGTGACCCTGCCCAGCTGGTCGGACGAGGTCTCCTACGAGGCCGAGCTCGCTGTCGTCATCGGCACCATCTGCAAGGACGTCCCCCTCGAGCGCGTGGACGACGTGGTCTTCGGCTACACCGTGGCCAACGACCTCACCGCCCGCGACGCCCAGCGCACCGACCTGCAGTGGGCCCGCGCCAAGGGCTTCGACGGCGCCTGCCCCCTGGGACCGTGGATCGAGACCGGGCTGGACGTGGAGGCCGCCGGCGGCCTGGCCGTGCGCTCGCGGGTCGACGGCGAGACCCGCCAGGACGGCACCACCGCGGACATGGTCTTCGGCGTCAAGGAGCTGGTCTCCGCGATCTCCGAGGCCTTCACCCTGCTGCCCGGCGACGTGATCCTCACCGGCACGCCCTCCGGCGTCGGCACGGTGGAGGCCGGCCAGCGGGTGGAGTGCGAGGTCGAGGGCATCGGCACCCTGCTCACGCACCTGCGCCGCTGAGGCGCCCCCCGCGTAGACTCGGGGGCACCATGACTGACGCCACCTCTCCCGTGTCCGAGAACGCCCCCGCCCCCTTCGCCGATGTGCCCCAGGTGGACGCCGACACCCCGGTGCGGGTGCGCTTCTGCCCCTCGCCGACCGGCACCCCCCACGTGGGCCTGATCCGCACCGCCCTGTTCAACTGGGGCTGGGCGCGGCACACCGGCGGGACGCTGGTGTTCCGCATCGAGGACACGGACGCCAAGCGCGACTCGGAGGAGTCCTACCAGCAGCTGCTCGAGGCCATGCGCTGGCTCGGCATCGACTGGGACGAGGGCGTCGAGGTCGGCGGCCCGCACGAGCCGTACCGGCAGTCCCAGCGCGGGGGGATCTACGCCGAGGTCATCGAGAAGCTCAAGGCCGGCGGCCACATCTACCCGTCCTACTCCTCCCCGGAGGAGACGGAGGCCCGCCACCGGGCCGCCGGTCGGGACCCCAAGCTCGGCTACGACGGCGCCGACCGGGACCTGACGGACGAGCAAATCGCCGCGTTCGAGGCCGAGGGCCGCCAGCCGGTCTGGCGCCTGCGCATGCCGGACGAGGACATCACCTTCACCGACCTGGTGCGCGGGGAGATCACCTTCAAGGCCGGCTCCGTGCCGGACTTCGTGGTGGTCCGCGCGGACGGCTCGCCCCTCTACACGCTGGTGAACCCGGTGGACGACGCCCTCATGGGCATCACCCATGTGCTGCGCGGCGAGGACCTGCTCTCCTCCACCCCGCGCCAGATCGCCCTGTACCGCGCCCTGCACGCGATCGGCGTGGCGCGGTACATGCCCGTGTTCGGCCACCTGCCGTACGTGATGGGTGAGGGCAACAAGAAGCTCTCCAAGCGGGACCCGCAGTCCAACCTGTTCCTGCACCGCGATCGGGGCTTCATTCCCGAGGGCCTGCTGAACTACCTCGCCCTCCTGGGCTGGTCCCTGTCTGCGGACGAGGACATCTTCACGCCCGAGCAGTTCGTGGAGCACTTCGACATCCACAAGGTGCTCGCCAATCCCGCCCGCTTCGACGAGAAGAAGGCCACGGCCATCAACGGCACGCACGTGCGCATGCTGGAGCCGGCCGACTTCCGCGCCCGCCTGGTGCCGTACCTGCAGGCTGCCGGCCTGGTGGGGGAGCGGCTGACGGAGCGCGAGGAGCGGATCCTCGACGCCGCCGCGCCCCTGGTTCAGGAGCGGGTGGCGCTGCTGGGCGAGGCCGTCGACATGCTCGCCTTCCTGTTCACCCCGGACGCGGAGATCGCCACCGCGGAGGGTGCCCTCAAGGGCATGCCGGCGGACCTGCCGACGGCCGTCGCCGCGGCCCGAGAGGCCCTGGCGGGCATCGACGAGGCCGAGTTCACCACCGCGGCCGTCGAAGAGGCGCTGCGCGCGGCGCTCATCGATGGGCTCGAGCTGAAGCCCCGCCAGGCATTCGGCCCGGTCCGGGTGGCCGTGACCGGCAAGAAGGTCTCCCCGCCCCTGTTCGAGTCCCTGGAGATCCTGGGCAAGGAGTCGGCCCTGGCTCGCCTGGACCGGTTCGCCGCCGAGCAGGCCGCCGCCTGATCCCGCTCGTGATCCGCACCCCCCGCACCCCGTCCGCGCCCGTCGTGGACGGGGTGCTCTTCGACCTGGACGACACGCTCCTCGACCTGCGCGGCGCGCAGCTCCCGGCCTTCGCCGAAACCGTCCGCGCCCAGTGGCCGGACGCACCGCCCGCGGAGGCGGGGGTCTTCGTCCGCGCCGCCGACCACTTCGCGGCGGACCGTTCGGGGCACTACCAGCGCTACATCGCCGGGGAGCTCGACTTCGCCGGCCAGCGGCTGGCCCGGGCCCGGGACGCCCTCGCAGTGCTGGGCGCGCCCGGCGCCGTCGCCGAGCCGGACCCCGCGCTGTGGAGGGACGAGTACGAGGTGCGGGTCCGCGCCCACTGGGCCCTGTTCGACGACGTCGTCCCCACCCTGGCGACGCTGCGGTCGTCCGGGGTGGCGCTGGGGATCGTGACCAACAACGTGGAGGCCTACCAGCGGGCCAAGGCGGACGCGCTCGGTCTGGAGGCGATCACGGTCCTCGTGGGGTCGGACTCCGCCGGGGCGCCGAAGCCGGATCCGGCGCCGTTCCTGGAGGCGTGCCGTCGCATGGGCACGACTCCGGGGCGCACCGCGTGCGTGGGGGACAGCCTGTCCCACGACGTGCGCGGGGCCCGGGCCGCGGGACTCGTCCCGGTGTGGCTGCGCCGGGGGGCCGGGGCCGCGGACGGGGGCGAGGAGGGCCGCTGGGACGCGGCGGAGGGCGCCTGGACGATCGGCGGACTCGGCGCGCTGGCGGCGTGGTTCCCCGGCTCCGGAGCCGATTTGGCATCCGGTCGCGAGGTGCTGTAGAGTTCTTACTCGTTGCCGGAGAGATCCGAGCACGCGGACAAGTGAAAAGATTCACTGAGGTCAGGCTTGGCTTGACTGTTCAGTGGGGTATGGTGTAATTGGCAACACAACGGTTTCTGGTACCGTCATTCTAGGTTCGAGTCCTGGTACCCCAGCGAGTCTCGGAGAGTCGGCCACGCGGTCGGCTTGACGGGATTCAGGAAGTCAGGCATGATTTCCGAGTTTTCCGCAGTCCCTGCGGAGGACGTACGGCCCCATCGTATAGCGGCCTAGTACGCCGCCCTCTCACGGCGGTAACGCGGGTTCAAATCCCGCTGGGGTCACGCATGCACCCACCACCTCTCAGGTGACGGGTGTGGCGGACGAGAGTCCGTCGCCTGCTCGGAGACGCAGGTCGTGAAGGAGTCTTCAGTCGTCGGACGGCAGTGATGCCGCGCGACGCGTACGGCCCCATCGTATAGCGGCCTAGTACGCCGCCCTCTCACGGCGGTAACGCGGGTTCAAATCCCGCTGGGGTCACGTGAGAACGCACGCCCGGTCCAGCTGGACCGGGCGTTCGTCGTCTCCGGCGTGCACCGGGGGAGCGACGCGCGCGCATGAGACCATGTCCGGGTGGAATCCACCGACCTGACCTCCCCCAGCGCCGCCGCCCCGATCGGGGTGGACACGGCTGTGCGCCGCGTCCGCGCGCACCTGGACGCCCTCGAACTGCCCTTCGCTACCGCCACCGTCGGGGCGGACCGCGCCGAGGCCGAGCGCACCCGCCACCAGATCGACGACTACGTCCTGCCGCGCCTGGACTCCCTCGACGCGCCCCTGCTGGCCGTCGTCGGCGGCTCCACGGGCGCCGGCAAGTCGACCCTGGTGAACGCGCTGGTCGGCCACGAGGTCTCCCGCTCCTCCGCGCTGCGCCCCACCACGCGCCAGCCCCTGCTGCTGCACCACCCCGACGACGCCCACTGGTTCACCGGTTCCCGCGTCCTCCCCGACCTGGCGCGCGTGACCGTGCACCGCTCCGCCTCCGCCGGGCCCGTGGAGCCGGACTCGCAGGCCATGGACACGGTGGCCCTGGTGGCCGAGCCGTCCCTGCCGCAGGGCATCGCGATCGTCGACGCCCCGGACATCGACTCCGTGGCCGACCAGAACCGCGCCCTCGCCCGGCAGCTCCTCGAGGCCGCCGACCTCTGGATCTTCACCACCACCGCCCACCGCTACGCCGACGCCGTGCCGTGGGAGCTCCTGGACCAGGCCGCCGCCCGGGACATCACCGTCGCCGTGGTGCTCGGCCGCGTGCCCCAGGGGGCGGGGGAGGCGATCGCGCCGGACCTGCGCCGCATGCTCGTGGAGCACGGCCTGCCCGAGGCGCCCATCCACGTCATTCCCGAGACCCGCTTCGGCGAGGACGGCCTGCTCCCGGCCGAGCACGTGGCCGATCTCCGGGCCTGGCTGACCTCCCTGGCCGAGGACGCGCAGGCGCGCTCCGCCGTCGCCCGCCGCACCGTGGACGGCGTGCTCACCCAGCTCGCCGTGCGCGTGGAGGCGCTGGCCGAGGCCGAACACGGCCAGCAGGAGACCGCCGCCCGCCTCGCCGGGATCGTCGCGGACTCGACTGAGCTGGCCATGGAGACCGTCCACCGCGCCACCTCGGACGGCACGCTCCTGCGCGGCGAGGTGCTCGCCCGCTGGCAGGACTTCGTGGGCACCGGCGAGTTCTTCCGCGGCCTCGAGTCCGCCGTCGGCCGCGTCCGCGACCGCCTGGGCGCGCTGGTCCGCGGCCGCCCGGCCCCGCCCGAGGAGGTCGAGGACGCGCTGGAGACGGGCCTGCACGCCGTGCTCGTGGAGGCCGTCGCCTCCGCCGTCGAGCAGGTCGAGCGCCGCTGGCGCTCCGAGCCCGCCGGCCGCGCGCTGGTCGAGGGCCGGGACCTGGGCTCCCTGCCCGCCGGCACCTCGGAGCGTGCCGCGACGCTCGTCCGGGAGTGGCAGGGCGACGTCCTCGCCCTGATCCAGGAGGAGGGCGCCGGCCGCCGCACCCGCGCGCGCCTGGCCGCCTTCGGCGTGAACGGCGCCGCCGTGGCCCTCATGGTCATCTCCTTCGCCTCCACCGCGGGCCTGTCCGGCATCGAGCTCGGCATCGCCGGCGGCGCGGCCGCCGTCGGTCAGAAGCTGCTGGAGTCGATCTTCGGGGAGGACGCCGTGCGCCGCATGGCCCGCCGCGCGTCCGAGCTGCTCGACGAGCGCGTCCGCGTGCTCCTGGAGGACGTGGTCGGCGGCCGCTTCCTGCCGCTGCTGCGCCTCGAGCGCGACGCGGAGGACACCGCCGCCCTGCGCGCCCTCGTGCCGACCCTGCGCCGGGGCGTGGCCGCCGGCGTCGACGGCCCGCAGCCCGACGCCGCCCCGGACGCCCCGCGGCGTGAGGCCGCCGACGCCGCGATCGAGGAGGACGCCCGATGAGCCGCCCCGCCGCACCGACCCTCGCCCAGCGCCTGGACGCCCTCGGCACCGCCGCGGAGCTCGCCCGGGACCGGCTGCCGGACGCCGTCGTCGCCGACGCCCAGGCCGCCGTGCGCGCCGCGGAGGAGCGCCAGTCGCTCTCCGCCGAGCACACCGTGGTGGGCTTCTTCGGGGCCACCGGATCCGGCAAGTCCTCCCTCTTCAACGCGCTCACCGGCCGCGAGCTGGCCGGCGTCGCCGCCACCCGCCCCACCACGTCGGAGCCCCTGGCGGCCGTCTGGGGCGTGGGCCGCAGGGAGAACCTGGACGGCGAGGGCGGCGGTGCCGCCGCACTGCTGGACTGGCTCGGCGTGCGCCGTCGCCACCTGCTGGACGACGCCCCCGTGCTCGACGGCGGCCGCCCCGTCTTCCTGGGCCTCGGCCACCGCGAGGGCGCGGACGCCACCGGGCTCATCCTGCTGGACCTGCCGGACATCGACTCCGTGCAGCGCTCCCACCGGGACGTCACCGCGCGGCTGGCCGGGCATGTGGACGTCCTGGTGTGGGTCGTGGACCCGGAGAAGTACGCCGACGCCGTGATCCACCGCGACTTCCTGGCGACCATGGCCTCCCACGCCGCGGTCACGCTCGTGCTGCTGAACCAGGTGGACCGCCTCACGGTGACCGACCGGGACGCCGTCCTCGCCTCCCTGCGTCGCATGCTCTCCGGCCACGGCATGGGGGACGTGCGCGTGCTGCCCGTCTCCGCCCGCACGGGCGAGGGGCTGGAGGAGGTCGGCAGGCAGATCGCCGCCATCGTCTCCCGCCGCGGAGCCGCGGCCGAGCGGCTCGGCGCGGACGTCTCCGCCCGGGCGCGCGCCCTGGACGAGGCCTCCGGGCCCGGGGAGCCCGCCGGGGCCGGCGACGACGACGCCGCGCGCCTGGGCCGCGATCTCGCCGTCGCCGGGGGCGTGCCGGCCGTGGTGCGCGCCGTGGAGGGCTCGTACCGCCTGCGCTCGGCCAAGCGGACGAGCTGGCCCGTGCTGCGCTGGATGCACTCGTTCCGCGCGGATCCGCTCCGCCGCCTGCACCTGCTGCCCGAGCGCGCCGTCGCCCGGCGGGACCGCGACCCCGTGGACCGGGACCCCGCCCTGCACCGGACCTCCCTGCCGGAGCGCACCCAGACGCAGAAGGCCGTCGTCGAGGGGGCCGTGCGCGCCCTCGTGACCTCCGCCTCGGCCGGGGCGTCCGAGCCGTGGGCCGCCTCGGTGCGTCGCGCCGGCCGGGAGCACCTGGATGAGCTGCCCGCCGCCGTCGACCACGCGATCGCCGGGACCGACCTGGAGGCCGGCCGGGGCAGCTGGTGGTGGCCGGTGCTGGACGTGCTCCAGTGGCTGGCCCTCGCGGTGGCCGTGGCCGGGGCCGGCTGGCTCGGCGCCTACGCGCTCGCCGCGTGGCTGCAGTTCCCGCTGCCGCCGGCGCCCACCACCCAGGGCTTCCCGATCCCGACGCTGCTGCTGATCGGCGGCCTGGCCCTCGGCCTGCTGCTGGCCCTGCTGGCCGTGCCGCTCACGCGCCTGACGGCGGCGTCCCGGGGCCGCCGCGCCCGGCGTCGGCTCGAGGAGGCCGCGGTGCGCGTGGGCCGCGAGCTGGTGGTGGACCCGGTGAACGCCGAGGCGGCGCGGCACCGCGAGTTCCGCTCCGCCCTGGCCGCGGCGCAGGGGTCCGGTGTCCGCTCGCGCTCGCGCCGGTGAGCACTCCGGCGAGCACGGCGTCCGCGGGCGGGCGGCCCGCGCCGGCCCGCACGGTCGGCGAGGCGTCCGAGGCCGAGCTGCTGGACCTGATCCAGGACGCCCTGGCCCCCGTCGCCCGGGACGCCCCCTGGCCCGCCGGCACCGTC
>NZ_JAKRNH010000199.1:0-1413 GCF_022346985.1 Micrococcus sp. ACRRV | reverse complement strand
GTCCTCTTAACCTTCCAGCACCGGGCAGGAGTCAGTCCGTATACATCGTCTTACGACTTCGCACGGACCTGTGTTTTTGATAAACAGTCGCTTCCCCCTGGTCTCTGCGGCCCCGATCCCCTCACACCAGCAAGCGGTGCTCAAGGTTGGGGCCCCCCTTCTCCCGAAGTTACGGGGGCATTTTGCCGAGTTCCTTAACCATGATTCTCTCGATCGCCTTAGTATTCTCTACCTGACCACCTGTGTCGGTTTAGGGTACGGGCAGTTCAAACCTCGCGCCGATGCTTTTCTTGGCAGCATAGGATCACCGGATCACCCACCACGTGGGCGCCCATCAGGTCTCAAGCACACAGCCGGCGGATTTACCTACCGGCAGCCCTACACCCTTAGACCAGGTCGATTCCATTGCCTGGCCCGGCTACCTTCCTGCGTCACACCTGTTAATACGCTTGCCTCCCCGGTTCAGGTCCCGTGCTCCACGCACCCATCCACCCCCGAAGGGGCAGTGAGGGGCGCTTCAGACGGTTAGTATCACCGGCTCAGCATGGGCGGTTCTTCACTGGTACGGGAATATCAACCCGTTGTCCATCGACTACGCCTGTCGGCCTCGCCTTAGGTCCCGACTCACCCAGGGCAGATTAGCTTGACCCTGGAACCCTTAGTCATCCGGCGGACGGGTTTCTCACCCGTCTTTCGCTACTCATGCCTGCATTCTCACTCGTCCACAATCCACCAGAAATTACTCGCTGGCTTCACCTCGTGAACGACGCTCCCCTACCCATCCAGAAAACTGAATGCCACGGTTTCGGCGGTGTACTTGAGCCCCGCTACATTGTCGGCGCGGAATCACTTGACCAGTGAGCTATTACGCACTCTTTCAAGGGTGGCTGCTTCTAAGCCAACCTCCTGGTTGTCTCAGCAACTCCACATCCTTTCCCACTTAGCACACGCTTAGGGGCCTTAACCGGTGGTCTGGGCTGTTTCCCTCTCGACTATGAAGCTTATCCCCCACAGTCTCACTGCCACGCTCTCACTTCCCGGCATTCGGAGTTTGGCTGAAGTCAGTAACCTTGTAGGGCCCATCGTCCATCCAGTAGCTCTACCTCCGGGAAGAAACACGTGACGCTGCACCTAAATGCATTTCGGGGAGAACCAGCTATCACGGAGTTTGATTGGCCTTTCACCCCTACCCACAGCTCATCCCCTCCATTTTCAACTGAAGTGGGTTCGGTCCTCCACGCGCTCTTACACGCGCTTCAACCTGGCCATGGGTAGATCACTCCGCTTCGGGTCTAGGACACGCGACTGAACCGCCCTATTCAGACTCGCTTTCGCTACGGCTTCCCCACACGGGTTAACCTCGCCACGTATCACTAACTCGCAGGCTCATTCTTCAAAAGGCACGCCGTCACC
>NZ_JAKRNH010000198.1:0-1414 GCF_022346985.1 Micrococcus sp. ACRRV | reverse complement strand
GGTCAAGTCCCTGGAAGTGGTGTAACCGTCTTCGAGGCATGAGAATCAGGCCAGGGCCGGCATCACCTCCGTGCCCATCACGGTGCCCGGTTCTTGCGTGAGGGGCTCGCGGCAGCGGGCCAGCAGCTCGAGACCGAGGTACCGGCGGCCCTCGGCCCACTCATCCGTCTGCTCAGCCAACACGGCCCCCACGAGCCGCACCACGGCATCCCGGTTCGGGAAGATGCCCACCGCGTCCGTGCGGCGCCGGATCTCCCGATTCAGGCGCTCGGCAGGGTTGTTCGACCAGATCTGGGACCACACGTCCTTCGGGAACGAGATGAACGCGAGGATGTCCTCCCGAGCAGCATCGAGGTGCCCAGCCACGGCGGGCAACCGCTCGGCCACGTAGTCCAAGAGCCGGTCGAACTGGGCGTGCACCGCCGGCCCGTCAGGCTGGTCGTAGACGCTGTGGAGCATGGCCTTCACCGCCGGCCACATGGCCTTCGGGGTCACCGCCATCAGGTTCGCGGCATAGTGCGTGCGGCACCGCTGCCACACGGCCCCGGGCAGGTTCGCCGCGATGGCTTCGACCAGGCCACGGTGGGAGTCCGAAGTCACCAGTCTCACCCCGTGAAGGCCGCGGGCGACCAGATCAGCGAAGAACTCGTTCCACGCCGCGCCTGACTCCGTGGTGGCCACCCGCAGCCCGAGTACCTCACGTCGCCCGTCAGCGTTGACGCCGGTGGCGACCATGGCCACCGCGTTGATCACCCGACCACCCTCGCGAACCTTCATGGTCAGGGCGTCCGCGGCGAGGAACACGAACGGGCCGGCATCCCCCAGCGGGCGGTGCCGGAACGCGTCGATGTGCTCGTCCAGCTCGGCGGCCATCCGGCTGACCTGGGACTTCGAGAGCGAGTCGATGCCCAGCTGGCGCACGAGCTTGTCCATGCGTCGGGTGGAGACCCCAGCGAGGTAGCAGTCGGCGACGACCGTGATCAACGCGGACTCGGCCCGCTTGCGTCGCTCGAGCAGCCACTCTGGGAAGTACGTGCCGGCGCGCAGTTTCGGGATGGCCACGTCGATCGTGCCGGCGCGGGTGTCGAGGGGCCGGTGGCGGTACCCGTTGCGCTGTGCGGTGCGGGTATCAGAAGCGGTGCCGTACTCGGCGCCGCAGACCGCGTCTGCGTCAGCGCTGAGCAGGGCGTTGATCACGGTCTGCAGTAGGTGGCGCAACAGGTCCGGCGAGGCTTCGCCGATCGCTTCGCGTAGCAGGCGTTCAGGGTCGACAATGTGAGGAGCGGTCATCGTGGTGATGTCCTTTCGAGAGTGCTGTGGAAGGTTCACTCGAAGGCTCCCACGGTGACCGCGTCCGCGTGGGGGACGGTGTTGGCGGCCGGGGAGGGTTACACCACTATCAGGGACTCAACTC
>NZ_JAKRNH010000197.1:0-1486 GCF_022346985.1 Micrococcus sp. ACRRV | reverse complement strand
GAGGTCGAGGGTGTCGGGGGGACGGCCGCCGTCAGACGGTCAGGAAGGCGGCGGCGACGGCCATGGCGGCCAGCACCAGGGCGATCACGACGGCCCAGGTGGGGGCCTTCTGCGTCCGCATCGACCAGGCGGCGCCCAGGAGGATGCCGCCGAGGCCGAGGTAGAGGACGGACCAGTACGGCATCAGAGGGTCTCCAGCCAGTTGCGCAGCAGGGCCTGCCCGGCGTCGCCGGACTTCTCGGGATGGAACTGGATGGCGCTGAGCGGGCCGTTCTCCACGGCCGCGATGAAGTCCGCGCCGTGGTGCGACCAGGTGACCTGCGGGGGGCGCATGGCCTCGTTGCCCTGGTCGAACTCCCAGGACTGCACCGCGTAGGAGTGCACGAAGTAGAAGCGCTCGTCCTCGATGCCCGCGAACAGGGCGCTGCCCTCGGCGGGGCGCACCGTGTTCCAGCCCATGTGCGGCACGGTCGCGGCAGGCAGGGGCTCGACGACGCCGGGCCACTCGCCCATGCCCTCGGTCCGGACGCCGTGCTCCACCCCCGCCTCGAACAGCACCTGGTGTCCCACGCAGATGCCCAGCACGGGGCGGCCGCCGGCCACACGGCGGCCGATCCAGCGGGTGCCGCCGGACGAGCGCAGGGCCTCCATCACGGAGGCGAAGGCCCCCACGCCGGGCACCACGAGGCCGTCCGCGCCGAGCACGGCGTCGGGATCCTTGGTGAGCTCCACGCGCGCGCCGGCGTGCTCGACGGCGCGGACGGCGGAGTGGACGTTGCCGGAGCCGTAGTCCAGGACGGCCACCGTCGGGCGCACGCCCGGGACGGAGGTGGGCGAGGCCATCAGAGCGCACCCTTGGTGGAGGGCACGTCGTGCACGCGGGGGTCGTCCTCGACGGCGGCGCGCAGGGCGCGGGCGAACGCCTTGAACTGCGCCTCCACGATGTGGTGGGGGTCGCGGCCGCGGACCACGTCCATGTGGAGGCAGATGGAGGCGTGGTACGTGATCGCCTCGAACACGTGCCGGGTCATGGACCCCGTGAAGTGCCCGCCGATCAGGTGGTACTGCTGGCCCTCGGGCTCTCCCTCGTGCACCAGGTAGGGACGCCCGGAGACGTCGACGACGGCGTGGGCCAGGGCCTCGTCCAGCGGCACCGAGGCCTCGCCGAAGCGGCGGATGCCCCTCTTGTCCCCCAGCGCGGTCTTGAGCACCTCGCCGAGGGTGATGGCCACGTCCTCCACGGTGTGGTGCACGTCGATGTGCGTGTCCCCCGTGGCGCGCACCGTGAGGTCGATCTGCGAGTGCCGGGACAGCGCCGTCAGCATGTGGTCGTAGAACGGCACGGTGGTGGAGATCTCGGAGGTCCCCGTCCCGTCCAGGTCCATCTCGACGTACGCGTCCGACTCGCTGGTGGTGCGCTGCATGCGCGCACGGCGTCCGGACATCAGCTCGGCGGCCACGGGTCCTCCTGGGGGTGGGCGGGAAG
>NZ_JAKRNH010000196.1:0-1531 GCF_022346985.1 Micrococcus sp. ACRRV | reverse complement strand
GGTTCATGGGGAGGTTCCGTTCGGTGGAGGGGCGGAGGGGTCGCGGCGTCCGGGCGGGACGCCCGGTCCGGCCGGCCCGCCCGCCGAGGCGGACGGGCCGGCCGGGGCGCACCGGGTCGGGCTCAGGCGATGGCGACGGCCTTGCCCTTGCGGAGGATGTACCAGCGGACGGTGGCCACGAAGGCGGAGCCCACGCCGAAGCCGAACGCGGCGCCCACGAGGGTCAGGGCCAGGCCTCCGACCTGGACGGCGTTGACGATCTGGGAGGCGGCGGAGGCGGAGATGCCGAGCGAGCCGGCCACCCAGGCGAGGGTGACACCGCCGACGATCAGGCCGATCACGGACAGGGAGGCGGCGACACCGACGGAGCGGCGGGTGGCGGCGGAGTCGAGGGCGACGAGCGAGGTGGACATGGGTTCTCCTTCGATGGGGATCCCGCGGGATCCGGTGTGGTGGTCGTCGGCCGCGGGATCTCTCCTGCTCCGACACCACTGAATCTACGGAGGGCCACACAGCCCGAATACAGCCGTTCCGGCAGGCTCAGCGTGCCGTTCGGGCATGATCCCCGAGCCGTTCGGGCAGGGGGCGCACCCGTTCGGGCAGGGGGCCGCACGGGCCGAGGGAGCCCTCTGACCGCCCCGCACATGACGCCGCCCCGTCACCGGAGGCGGTGACGGGGCGGGGGAGGCCGCCCGAACGGACGGAGGGGACGCGGCGTCAGCCCGGGATCGAGACGAGGCCGGCCCGGACCCCCAGCACGAGGGCCTGCACGCGGTTGTTGGCCCCGAGCTTGTGCATCACGCGGGCGAGGTTGGACTTGACCGTGGAGTCGGACACGTAGAGACGGGCGGCCATCTCCTGGTTGGTCAGGCCCTCGGCCAGCAGCTCCAGCACGTCCTGCTCCCGGGGTGTCAGTGCCTCGGGCAGGTCGCGGGGCGACGCCGGGGCGTCCGTGCGCGGAGCGACGCCCGAGCGCAGCAGCAGGTCCACCACCTCCCGGGCGATGCTCGGGCCCAGGGCCATGGTCCCGGCCTCCACGGCCCGCACGGCGCGGACCAGACCCTCGGCGTCCGTGTCCTTGGTGAGGTAGCCGGCGGCACCGTTGGCCAGCGCCGGGGAGAGGTAGTCCTCCGTGGTCATGGACGTCACCACGAGCACCTTCGCCTCCGGGTGCTCCCGCATGATCCGCCCCGTGGCCTCCACACCGTCCAGCACCGGCATCCGCAGGTCCATGAGGACCACGTCGGGTCGCAGGCGCTCGTGCTCGGCCACCCCGGCGGCGCCGTCGGAGGCGGTGCCGACCACCCGTATCCCGGGGTCGGCCTCGAGGATCATCGTATAGGCCTGGGTGAGGAGGGGCTCGTCCTCCACGATCAGCACGGTGATGGCGTCCATGCGGCCACCCTAGTGGCCCCGACCCCGTCGCTTCGGGCAGCCGACCATGCCCGAAAGGACAGGCGGGTGTGCCGGAACGGGCGTCGCGGATCCCTCCCCCGGGCGGGCAGGCTCGAGGGCATGACCACCACCACCG
>NZ_JAKRNH010000195.1:0-1574 GCF_022346985.1 Micrococcus sp. ACRRV | reverse complement strand
AGGCCACTCCGGCCAAGGCCCCCGCCCCGAAGCCGGCGGCTTCGGCGCGGACGCCGGGGGCTTGGGCGCGGGCGTCGCCGCCGGCTTCGGGGCGGGGGCCTTGGCCGGAGTGGCCTTGGCCGGGGCTGCCTTCGGCGCGGGCACCGGGGCCTGCTCCGCCGGGGCCTCCGTCTGCTGGGCGGCGAACGAGCGCAGCTGCTCCGGGAACGCGTCCCCGATGGAGTTGCGCACGGGGGCGGAGTTGGCGGCAGCCTTCTCCGCCGCGGCGGCCTTGGCCTCGCGGGCGGCCTGGTCGCGGCGGGAGCCGCCGCCCTTGCGCTCGCGCTGGGTGCCCTCGGTGGACTTGCGCTGCTCCTCGCGCGCCTCGGCCTTGGCCTTCAGCGGGCCGATGACCATCACCATGTTGCGCCCGTCCTGACGGGGCTGGGACTCGACGGTGCCCAGCTCCGCGACGTCCTCGGCGAACTTCTGGAGCAGGCGGATGCCGAGCTCCGGACGCTGCTGCTCACGGCCGCGGAACTGGATGATGGCCTTGACCTTGTCGCCCTGCGAGAGGAACTTCTTGGCGTGGCCGGTCTTGGTCTCGTAGTCGTGCTGGTCGATCTTCAGGCGGAAGCGGACCTCCTTGAGGACCGTGTTCACCTGCTTCTTGCGCGACTCACGGGCCTTGACGGCGGCCTCGTACTTGTACTTGCCGAAGTCCATGAGCTTGCACACCGGAGGCTTGGCCGTGGGGGCCACCTCCACGAGGTCCAGGTCCGCCTCGGCGGCGAGGCGCAGGGCGTCCTCGACGCGGACGATGCCGACCTGCTCGCCGTTCGGGCCGACGAGTCGGACTTCCGGAACGCGAATACGCTCGTTGATGCGGGGATCGCTGATGGTGCCACTCCTGTTTGCTGGACGTTGATGCGACCGGACGCCAGGGGCCCTCCATGCGGAAGGCCTCCCCTGCGGGTGCAGACGGGAGGCCTCGAACCGGCCCCGGATGGGACCCTTCGCGGTGCCGCCGGGTCGCCAGGGGTCGTCCGACCCCGGTGCGACCGCCGCGGACACGCGGTGACCCGGCAACTCGGCCCGGCCGTGCCGGACGTCCTGCTGACGCGGGTGGGAGGAGGACTCCACTTTGCTCTTCCGGACGGCACACGGGTGCGCCGCTGGAAGCGGTCTGTGGGAAGCTTACCACCATGACCGATCAGAACCAGCACCAGCACGCCGCGGGCGAGGACGTCCCCACCGAGGTCCGCGAGATCCACGAGGTCCCCGCCGTCGAGGTGATCACCACCACCGCCGTGCACCTGATGACGGCCGCCGCGGTGAAGGTGGGCCTGGCCGACTCCCCCGACGCGCGGGAGATGACCGACCTCGACGAGGCCCGCAAGCTCATCACCGCGCTCGCCGGCCTCGTCACCGCCGCCGCGCCCGAGATCGGCAGCCAGCACGCCGGCCCGTTGCGCGACGGCCTGCGCTCCCTCCAGCTCGCCTTCCGTGAGGCCTCCCCCTTCCCGGACGCCCCCGGCAAGGGCCCGGGTGAGAAGTTCACCGGCCCCGTCAACTGACCCCGCGACGTCGCCCCC
>NZ_JAKRNH010000194.1:0-1645 GCF_022346985.1 Micrococcus sp. ACRRV | reverse complement strand
CATCCCCCCTCCCGCCCCGCAACGGAGTCAACGCCACCCGTCTGCGCCTGCCCGCCTCCGGCTGGGAGACGGCGCAGGAGTACGTGCTGCACCGGTTCGGCCACGTGGACCCGGACGGCATCCGCGCCCGCTTCGCCCGCGGCGAGGTCGTCGCCCGGGACGGCTCCCCGCTCACCCCGACCACGCCGCTGGGCGTCCACGAGGACCTCTGGTACTACCGCGACGTGCCCGATGAGGCGCCCCTGCCCTTCCAGCACACCCTGATCCACCGGGACGAGCGGCTCGTGGTGATCCACAAGCCGCACTTCCTGCCCACCACGCCGGGCGGCCGGTTCGTCCAGGAGACCGCGCTGGTGCGCCTGCGCAACGAGCTCGGGATCGATGACCTCGTGCCCCTGCACCGCCTCGACCGGGCGACCGCCGGCGTCGTGATGTTCTCCGCCGACCCCGCCACCCGCGGCGCCTACCACCTGCTCTTCGAGCGGCGCGCGGTGACCAAGCGCTACGAGGCCGTCTCCGCGCTGCCCCCGGCTCGGGACCATGCCGACGACGACGCGGCCGCCTGGCTGGACCGCTTCCCCCTGGTGATGCGCAGCCGGATCCGCAAGGACAAGGGGGTGCTGCGCTCCCTCACCGAGGAGATCCCGACGGCGGCCTCCGGACGCGCGGCGGGGGCCCGGGTGCGCACGCGGAAGTCGAACCTCTCCCACGCGGGGGCGAACGCGGAGACCCGCATCGAGGTGCTGGACGTGGGCCGGTCGGCGGGCACGCTGGCCGGGGCGCCCGTGGTGCGCTTCAGGCTGAGCCCGCGCACGGGGCGCACCCACCAGCTGCGCCTCCACCTGGCCGCGCTGGGCCTGGGGATCGCGTTCGACCCGTTCTACCCGGACCTCCTCGACGCCGCCCCCGACGACCTCGCCCGCCCGCTCCAGCTGCTCTCCCGCTCGATCGCGTTCACGGACCCGGTGACGGGCGAGCACCGCGAGTTCGTCTCCCCCGCCGAGCTTCAGGAGCGTCCGGCGTGACGGACGTGACCGCCCTCCTCGAGGGCCTCGGCCCGTGGTTCCACCCGCTCACCTTCCTGCTGGTCGCCCTGGACGCCCCCGTCCCGCCGACCCCCTCGGAGGTGCTCGTCATCGGCTCCGGCTCCCTGGCCGCCGCCGGGCGCCTCGGCCTGGCCACCTCCGTGCTCACGGCCTGGCTGGGCTGTTGGGCCGGGGACGTCGGCCTCTACGCCCTGTTCCGGCACCGGCTCACCTCCGTCCTGGACCGGTGGGGCTGGGGCCGCGCCGTCCACGCCGGGATCCGCCACCTCATGGAGAAGGCGGGGCCGGCGTCGTCGCTGGCGGGGCTGTTCGTGCTGCGCTTCGTCTCCGGCGGGCGCACCGCCTCGATGGCCGCGGCGGGCGTGGCCGGGGTCCGCTGGCGCCCGTTCCTCTGGCTGTCGGGGACGGGCTCGCTGGCCTGGAGCGTGTACATGGTGGGGCTCGGGTGGATCACCGGCAGCGCGACGGGGCTGCCGTGGTGGGCGTCGGCGGTCGTGGGCGTCGTCTTGGGTACGCTTCTGGGGGCGGCCGTCGCCGCCGTGATCGCCTGGCGCCGACGTGGGAAGGAGGGGGCATGACCTCGCAGGACGACGACGCAC
>NZ_JAKRNH010000193.1:0-1658 GCF_022346985.1 Micrococcus sp. ACRRV | reverse complement strand
TCACCTGAAGCAGTGGCGGGGTCTGGCGACCCGGTATGACAAGTACGCGATCATCTACAGGGCCGCTGTGGTCCTGAATGCTGTGCTCGCATGGTCAAAACGATTGTCAGACATGCCCTAGCCTCATGGACGCGTGGATTGGACTCGGAGGCGTGGTGCTGGGCGCTTTGATCGCGGGAGGGGCAACGTTCCTGACGGGCAAGCTGGCGGATGATCGCGCTCGACAAGCCGAGAGGAAGGAACATGTGGCCAGGGTCGGTGCTGAGTTCCTGCGTGAGGCCGACCGTGTTGAGCAGTACCTGCTCGACTACGTCCACGAGCATGCCGCTGTGCCCGGTGACAACGAGGAATGGGGTGAAACCGCTGAGTTGGCGCGGATCGCGTGGGAGCTGCGGCTGTTCGCCCCGCGTCCTGTGAACGACGCCGCTGCGGAGCTCGTGGATGTTCTCGAGGCATGGGAATCGGGCGTTGATGGGCGTGGCCGGGACGTCCTAGAGATCCACAAGCGATTCGTGAGCGTGTTGCGCGTTTATCTGCACGGTGAGGACGACTGAGGCGGGGCCGATCGTCCCCATCCGCTGATGTGGTCGCTGCGTACCCACCACCCCCGAGTCGCCATGCGCTCTGTCTACCCTGGTATACCCATACGCACACTGCGGGCTGAACCATCACCCCAGCGTCACCGGAGCCTCTAGTCCCCACCACGATCCGCCCTTTTAGGCCTATCAGGGGACCGGAGGCACGCCGCGCCGCCCCCCGCTCCTACAGGCTGGCAGGTTCGGGCAGGGTGCTCCACCAGTCCCCGAGCCCTCTCCCCGGTCCCTAACCCCGACCAGGCAGAATCCGAGCACAACAAGCCCGAACGGCCCGCAGAGCCCCAGGACAGGAACCGGACATGACCAGTCAGTAGCTACCCCGCCACGATGTGATCGGCTACCCCAGAGTCTTCATCAAGGTCCAGGCGCGGTTCGATGTGCACCCCTCCTCCTCTTTATCGGGTACCCGATATTCTGTGAGCGGACGAAAGAGGTGCTCCATGACCCTGACCCTGATCCCCCCGACCACCCCTGACGAGGCCACCCAGCAACTTGCACAGCTCCAGGGCACCACCGTCGCCCTTGCCGTGCTCCGCCGTGTGCAGCTCGTCAAGGCTGCCGAGGTGGGAGTAACCCAGCAGCAGCTTGCCGGTGCGCTCGGCCGAGCCCAGTCGAGCATCAGCGAGTACCTCACCCGTGCCCGCACGAGCCTGGCCGACAGGCCCGCCACACATCCTCTGTGGCCGGCCGAAGTCATCGACCTCTACGCGGCGGGCCTTCTGCCCCGTGACGAAGTGCTCGCCTACCTCGCCAGCTACCCCTACATCGACCCCGCACCCACCGATGACCCGGCCTACACCGTGACCCAGCCCGGTGAGTTCGGGGAGGTCGCAGCAGCCCACTGGAACGACAAGCTTTCTGATACCGACTACGCGAACCTCTACGACCTTCTGCACGCAGACGACTAGCCGAACTCGATCGGGTCGATCAACGTCCCCGGTCAGTACACCTAGGGCATGTCTGACAATCGTTTTGACCATGCGAGCACAGCATTCAGGACCACAGCGGCCCTGTAGATGATCGCGTACTTGTCATACCGGGTCGCCAGACCCCGCCACTGCT
>NZ_JAKRNH010000192.1:0-1691 GCF_022346985.1 Micrococcus sp. ACRRV | reverse complement strand
TGGGGGAACGGTACGCCTCACAGGGAGGCCAGGCCGCGCACCAGCGTCACCGCGGCACCGACGCCGGCCAGCGTCACCGCCACCCGGCGGGCCCGACCCGGGTCCACGCGCCGGGCCAGCCTCGACCCGACCGCGATCCCCGCGGGCGCCCCCGCCACGGCCGCCGCCCACGCCCACCACGGCACCGCGGCGGCCCCCGCCGTCGCGCCCAGGGAGGCCTTGAGGACGATCGAGGTGACGTTGGCGGTGAGGAAGATCGGCTGGAGGGTGGCCGCCCAGGAGCGCTGCTCCCACTTCGAGGCCACGGCGTAGACCGCGAGCGCCGGCCCGGCCACGCCCGCGGTGGTGTTCATGAACCCGGCCACGGCCCCGGAGCCGAACACGGCCGCGCTGCCGCGCAGGGTGAGGCGGTCCTGGAGGCCGAGCACGGCGGCGATCGCCACGAGCACGCACGCCCCCAGGACGACTTCCAGCCAGGCGTGGTCCATCACGCGGACCGTCCACGCCCCGGCCAGGGCGCCGACCACCAGCAGCGGGGCCAGGCGCAGGAAGCGCGGCCAGTCCACGTGCCGGCGCAGCATCCAGAAGAGGATGAGCGCGGAGACGGAGGCGGCGGCGTTGGACATGGTCACCCCCGCCACCGGGCCCACCAGGAGGGAGAGCGTGGGCGCGGCGACCATGCCCACGCCCATCCCGCTGATGCGCTGCAGCACACCGCCCACGGCCACGCAGAGGAAGACGACGGCCGCCAGGGAGATGCTCACCCCTGCAGTATGCGCCCGCGCGCCGCGGCGGCGGGATGCGACGGCGGGCGCGTGCCAGACTGGCACGGTGACCCCTCCCCCGGACCGCGCCCGCTCGGCCGTGCGCACGGCGGCCGCCGCCGTCGCGGCCATGGCCGTGCTGCTGCTCCTGGTGGTGTTGGTGTTGGCCTTCGGGCCGGGCGCCTGACCGGCCCACCCGGCCGGGACGCTCAGTCCGGGAGCGCGCTGTCGAGGAGGGCGGTGAAGGAGAGCTCCCCGCCGCGGCGGTCCATGGCCTCCGGGGAGAGCCGGTGCTCCACAGCCAGGGTGTGCACCAGCACGAGCGTCAGGGACGAGGTGCGCTCCAGCCGCTCCGCGCTCAGCCCGGCCAGCCGGGGGTGCTCCCCCAGGGCCTCGGCCAGGAACCGCACGCGGCGGGCGGTCAGGGCACGGTACTCGGAGGCCACGGACTCATCCCGCAGGCCCACGGCCTGGAACTCGTGCAGCAGCAGGGGCCAGCGGGCGTCGCCGTCGAAGGTCAAGGAGGTCAGGACGGCGGCCAGGCGGGCCACGAGGTCGGCGCGGCCGCCCCCCTCCACGGCCAGCTCGCGGCCCACCACGTCCAGGGTCCGGCGGGTGAGCGCCTCGAACTGGGCCCCGCAGACCTCCGCGAAGAGGGCGGCCTTGCTGCCGAAGCCGGAGTACACGGCGCCCTTGGTGTAGCCGGCGTCGGCGGCGATGCCCGCCAGGGAGGCGCGCCCGTAGCCGTCCCGCTCGAACGCCTCGGTGGCGTACTGGAGGAGGTCGGCGCGAACGTCCTGGTGGCGGGGTCGGGAGGCCATCTTGCCCTTTCGATACCGATGGTATTGAATACCGACGGTATCGAACCTGCGCATACCACGCAAACCACCCATGGAGGCCCCGCCCCGTGACCGAAGACCAGACCCC
>NZ_JAKRNH010000191.1:0-1748 GCF_022346985.1 Micrococcus sp. ACRRV | reverse complement strand
CTGCGATATGGCCCCTACCCGCCTGGTTGAGGGGCCATATTGCAGGGCTCGTCGTGCAGGGCCGGGTGTCGCGGGGGGCCGGGGCCAGGCTGGGCGTCACAGCCCGCCGTGCACGAACTCCCCGCCCACGGCGGTGGCGACGACGTCGATCGCCGCGATCTGGTCGCTCGGCACCGCGCGCGGGTCCTCGCTGAGCACCGTGAAGTCCGCCAGCTGGCCCGCGGCGAGCCGTCCCTTGCGCCCGCCCCAGCCGGTCGCCTCGGCGGAGCCGACGGTGTAGGCGTGCAGGGCCTCGGCCACCGTCAGCCGCTCCGCGTCCGGGCCATACTGCTCGCCGGTCTCGGTGCGGCGCAGCACGAAGTCCTGGATGACCTCCAGCGGGCGGCCGCCGGCCACGGGGCGGTCCGAGCTGCCCGGCAGCACCAGGCCCGCGCGCAGCAGCCGCCCGGCCGGGTACGACAGCGCGGCCCGCTCCGGCCCGATCCGCTCCCGCACCGACCCGCCGAACGCGCTGATGAAGTTCGGCTGGGTGGCCATCACGACCTCCAGCTCGGCCATGCGGGCCACCTGATCGTCGCGGACCACCCCGCCGTGCTCCACGCGGTGCGGCATCACGGGGCGGCCGAACCGGCCCCGCGCCTCGGCGATCACGTCGAGCGCAAAGTCGAGGGCGGCGTCGCCGATCGCGTGCAGGGCCAGCGCCCAGCCGGCGGCCGCCGCACCGAGGCACGCCCGGCGCATCTCCCCCGCGTCCTGCTGCAGGTAGCCGCGGCCGTGGCCGTGGCCGCAGTAGTCCTCGGTCATCGCGGCGGTCTGCCCGAGCATCGACCCGTCCGTGAACACCTTCGCCGGCCCGATCTGCAGCCACTCGTCGCCCACCCCCGTGCGCACACCGGCGTCGAGGGTGAGGTGCGTGCCGTCGTCGGGATGGCCGTCCACCGGGCGCAGCGCGTCCAGGGTGACCATCGTCTGGAAGCGGGTGCGCAGCAGCCCCGCGTCCCGGGCGCGCTGATACGCCCCGAACTCGAGCGGACTGTGCCCGATCCATCCGCCGGCCACCCCCGCGTCCGTCACCGAGGTGATGCCCTCGGCCGCGTACTCCTGCGAGGCCCGCGCCAGGCACGCGCCGATGTGCTCGTGGGACTCCGGCTGCAGCAGCCGGGTCACCAGGCTCATGGCGGTCTCCTCCAACAGGCCGGTGGGGCGGCCGGCGGCGTCCGTGAGGATCCGCCCGCCCTCGGGCTGCTGCAGCACCTGCTCCCCCACACCGGCCAGGACCAGCACCGCCCCGGACACCGTGACGGCGTGGCCCGTGTTGTGGCGGATGAGCACGGGGCGCCCGGAGGCGGCGGCGTCGAGGCCGTCCCGGTCGGGCTGGGGTCCGGTGAGGTGGCCGGGGTCGAAGCCGGTGCACGTCACCCAGGCGCCGGGGTCGAGCTCGGCGGCGCGGGCGCGGACCCGGCGGTGGACCTCCTCCGCGGTGCGCGCGCCCTCGAGGTCCACGTCCAGCCGGGACTGGCCGAACCAGACGCTGTGCGCGTGGGCGTCGTTGAACCCGGCGAGGACGGTGCGCCCCCGCGCGTCGAGGCGTTCGCGCGCTGCGAGGCCATCCAGCTCCTCGTCCACCCCGACGACGACGCCCCGCCACACCCCCAGCCGCGAGGCCGACGGCCGGGCGGGGTCGCCGGTGATGAGGCGGGCGTTCTCCACGATCAGGTCGAGCTGCATGGGGCGGGTCTCCTGGGGTG
>NZ_JAKRNH010000190.1:0-1777 GCF_022346985.1 Micrococcus sp. ACRRV | reverse complement strand
ACCCGGAAGCTAAGGCCCACAGCGCCGATGGTACTGCAGCCGGGAGGTTGTGGGAGAGTAGGTCGCCGCCGGACATTCTTTTGGGTTGAGGCCCCACACCTTCGGGTGTGGGGCCTCCCTGCATTCCCAGGGGTTCTTTCGATTGAGCGGGCGGTTGCCTCCCGTGGACTGGGGTCATTCAATGCCGCTCGTCGAGCTCCCGTACCGCTCGTCCTCGAGCGGTCAGCACCTGGGCCAGCCGTGCGGCATGGTGGCTCAGGTCGCCCTCCCAGGCCTGCGCGTCGGCCAGCAGGTCATCCGCGTGCACCGGCTTCAGCTGGTCGGGGAGGCATAACCAGTCCTGCAGGCCCGGCAGCACTCTGTCGCGCAGCAGCTCGTACGCGGCCAGGGCTTCGGCGCTTCTCGCCGGGGCTGTCCTGTCCCATGCCGGCAGGAGCGCACGTGACCGGTTCAGGAACGAACGCAGAACCGCCGCGGCGTCGGGGCGGATCCGCGCGGACTCCCGTTGCAGGATCTCCGACAGCTCATCCGTCAGTCGGCGGAGCTCCTCGGCTGCCACGAGCGGCGGTCTGCCGAGCGGCGCCGGACCGCTGGAGGAGAGGCGGCGTCGTGCCCACCAGGCCATGGGGCGTCCTTTCGATCGATTGGTGCATTGCCGCCATCCTGCCGGATTCGCGCACCCGAGCTCACCCTGGTATAGTCGTGCCCTGTTGGAATCCCCTGCGGGCAGATTCTGACGGGGTGTGGCGCAGTTTGGTAGCGCGCGTCGTTCGGGACGACGAGGTCGCAGGTTCAAATCCTGTCACCCCGACCACAGCAGAAGCCCCCGCTCACTGAGCGGGGGCTTCGTCGTCTCGGGGAATCATCCGACCGGACCCGATGTTCTCTCCGGCGCGCCCCGACCGGGGTGCTCACTCAGGAGAGAAGGTCCCCTCATGAAGATCGCAGTCATCGGCGCCACCGGCATGGTCGGCTCTCGGGTCGTCGCGGAGGCCCGGGCGCGCGGCCACGAGGTCGCCGCCGGCAGCCGCTCCGGATCACGGCAGGATGGCGGGTTCGACGTGGACGTGGCAGACACCGCGGCCGTCGCCCGCGTGATCGAGGACAACGACATCACGGTCCTCGCCGTGCCGCCGGTGCGCACCGGCGACGGCGACGTGACGGCCATCCGACGCTCCCACCAGGCGCTGATCGCCGCGGCCCCGCAGGGACGGTTCATCGTGGTGGGCGGCGCCGGCGCGCTCCAGCTCCCAGACGGCTCCCTGCTCAAGGACTCAGCCGAGTTCCCGGCGGAGTACAAGGCCGAGTCCGACGTCTTCGGCGACATTCTCGAGGACTACCGAGCCTCGCAGGGCCTGGCCTGGACCATGCTCGCCCCGGCTCCCATGATCGCCCCCGGGGAGCGCACGGGGGTATACAAGACCGAGACCGACGTCCCGGCGGGGGAGACGGTGTCCGCCGAGGACTTCGCCGTCGCGCTGGTGGACGAGGCCGACAGCGGCGCCCACCGCGGCACCCGCTTCACGGTCGCGAACTGAGGGTCGGTCTCGCACGGGTGACCGTGAACCTGGTGAAGCTACGCGTCTCACAGCTCAACGGCTGCGCCCCCTGCCTGCGCCTGCATCCACGCGAAGCCGCCGCCGGCGGGTGGGAATCCGGCTGCGTTTCCGCCGAGGCGGGCGCCGCGCTCGCCCTCGCCGAGGACGTCACCCACCTGTAGCGGCCCTCCGCTCACCCCCACGACGGCGCCCCCCTCGGCGGAAACGCAGCCGGATTC